>NZ_FR898823.1:1118-1653 GCF_000437715.1 Catenibacterium sp. CAG:290 | reverse complement strand
AATGACTGGTTGTTCTTTGACTAATAATGCGGATTCACAGAATGTATTTAATTTTGCGGATTCTGGTTATGTGGCATCTTTAGATGCATCAAAGGCTATTGATGAAACATCTACAAATGTGATTCAGGCATTTGGTGATGGTTTATATGCTTATAATGTTAAGAGTAAGCTTAAGCCAGCTATTGCGAAGAGTAAAGAAGTAAGTGAGGATGGCAAAACATATACTTTTGAAATCAGAAAGAACGTGAAGTGGTCTAATGGAGATCCAGTGACTGCAGAAGACTTTGTTTATGCATGGAAGAGAGCCTTATCTATGCGTTCTGAAGCATCTAAGTTATTAACTTCTTATGGTGCTGCGATTGCAGGTGCTGATGATATTTATAAAGGTTTAAAGCCTGTAGATACTTTAGGTGTTTATGTGAAGAATAAGAAATTAGTTGTACATCTTCAATATAAGACTACACGTTTTATGGATTTGGTGACTCAGCCAGTCTTCTTCCCATTAAATCAGAAGTTTGTAGAAGAACAGGGAGAT
>NZ_FR898823.1:0-1086 GCF_000437715.1 Catenibacterium sp. CAG:290 | reverse complement strand
GGAGATCAGTACGCTACTTCTCCTAAGACATTATTATCATGTGGTACATATAAAGTATCTTCTATTTCTAAAGATAAGATTACTTTAAAGAAGAATAAGACATGTTACTTTGCGAGTAAATCAAATATTGATCAAGTGAATATGCTTTTTGGAATCAGTAATGATGAGAAAATCAGATTATTTGATGAAGGTAAGATTGATTTTGCATCAGTGACTGGTGAGAAAGCGAAGAAATATGATGGTAAGGATTCAAGTACTGCAGATAGTGATAGTGTGATGTGGGATTTAGTGCCTAATTTTAAGGACCAGTATTTATCAGATTTAAGAGTACGTGAAGCAATGTCTTTACTACTAAGAAGAAATAACTATGATGAAAATGTATTGAATGACGGAACTAAGAAAGCTGAAGGCTTACTTCCTATGGGAATCTGTTTTAACTCACAGAAGCAGTTTATGAGAGATGCCGCTAAATATGAGTTGAAACACAATAAAAAAGAAGCAAAGAAATCTTTATCTAAGCTTCTTAAAGAATATAAGTTAAAGAATTTTACTTTTACTTTAACTTATACAAAAGAATATCCACAATCAAAGATTATTGCGAGTGAAATTAAAAAAGACCTTGAATCAACTAAACAATTTAAGGTGTATTTAAAAGAAGTGAATACTGTGGATTATGAACAGGCAGAATTATCTTTATTACGTATTAAAGGTACATGTAATGATGCTTATGATTATTTAGCCCCTCTTGCAGTTAATAATCAAGGTATTAATCATTATTGTAGTAATGAATTTAATAACTTCTTTACAGCTGCAATCAATGCACAAAGTCAGGATGAACGTTATTATGCATTCTTAAATGCGGAAAGAGTCGCAATGCGTGACTATGCATTCATTCCTGTGATTCATCAGGGACAGAGATATCTTATTAATATGAGTGTCACTGATCTAATTAGTAATTTCTGTGGTGCACCATATAGCTTTAGATATATGAGCATGCGTTAATGAGGGGGAGCGTAATTTGAAAGAAAAAGGTTTATTGCATAAAATACAAACTTCTAATTTTGGTATGTTGATGTTTGGTCTTTA
>NZ_FR898822.1:0-2965 GCF_000437715.1 Catenibacterium sp. CAG:290 | reverse complement strand
CACATGGAAACATGTGTTTTTTATGTACAAAAAAGACCTCCGAAGAGGTCTATTAATAGAAAACCCGAGCAAACATCGTTTGCACAATGCCGCTACTGTAAAAGAATATCTTTTTCCACCTGTTTCGATGATACACTGTCTAAAACCAACTGTCAATGACTGATCTGAGAATTTTGAAGCGTCTTTTTACTTACTACAATCCAACTATTAAGCAAGACACATGGAAACATGTATTTTTCATGTACAAAAAAGACCTCCGAAGAGGTCCGTTAATAGAAAACCCGTGCAAACATCGTTTGACCAATGCCGCAACCGTAAAAGAATATCTTTTTCCAGCCACTTTGATAGTACCTTGTCTAAAACCAATTGTCAACTACTAATCCAAGAAATTTGAAAGTTCCATGGATTAGTGTATTTGTCTTATAATAACTACAATTTTTATCAATTCTTCTCATTAATTTCTTCAATTCCCTACTTTCGTATAAGGCAACTCCTTCACTTCTTACCATTTTCTTGTGCATATAGAATAATGTGATGATCTGTTGAATTCTCACATTACTCATTCTATTTTTTCTAAAATTGGAATTCATATATGGAATACGTATCAATTCCTTTATAATGTCTTTATTTGTTAGATGCTCAGCAGTATGGGGTCTCAAATCATTCAATATACAATTACTATGAGCCGCTACATTTCTAATTCTTTTACAAGGTAATAATCCATAATAATTATTTTTCATTTCTTTGTCAGAGAAACGATTAGCACAAAAATAATAGAATGCGACCATCCTTCCGAATGGTATTATTTCAAGAAATACCCATACCGGATAATTCCCATCATATTTCTCAATCATATCTCCGCAATATGCATTTCCTCTATTTCTGTTCAATTCATTAAATAAATAATTTCTGTATTTTTCATCCAATAAATCAATATAATCTTTGACGATTTGATAACCATCTTCATCATACTCATCTATTTTTCTTAATAATTGTAGTTTAGTATGATGTTCAATATCCAAAGCCATTTCTACTACTCTATAGCGAAGACGCATATCAATGATCGACATATCAACTAGATAGGCAAACTCCAACCTAATATATTTACCCTTATTTTCTCCACCTGGATGCTTATCATAATTTTTTCTGAAAGAAGTCAACTTATAATAATTATTGTTGTACTTGAGATATTGTTTGGCTGATTCCTCATCCATGATATTGAAAAGTATTCCCTTGTCTTTCAAATGTTGAATCTGTTCATCTAGAGATAATCTTGGTTTATCATTTTCCATCATCAATCTCCTTTAAACGTATCAAAAAAAACTATAAGAATTACTCTTATAGTCTTCTACTTATTCATACTATTTGAAACTTCTTTTTTCTCATTATCAAAGACATTGTTTACATCCAAATCTTCTTGCACATCCATTACATATAGGTTTTGATGCACATTCTATACAATGTTCACTGAATTCTCTTTTATATAACTGATCCTCTCTTAATTCATTATCAAAGAAATCATAAAGATGATATACTGGTTTCTTTCCTTGATAATTCATTCTAGAACGATAGGCTATTCTTGTCTGAGCTACTTTCCCTTTGACTCGATAATGAATACCATCCTTCACAAAATGAGATCCTGTCTCAATAAAAGTGAATGTTGTATTCTTATTCACACATTGATTATGTAAAGATTTAATCCAATCGAAGTCACATGCTCTTGTACCACCATAATTCTCTCCACCGCATGTCACTTCTTCTATGCGTCCATCTAAATACTTTTCTAAATCAATAGGGCCAATAAGAGGTGCTAACATAACTCCTTTATGTTTAGCAGGAATATCTAAAAGAAGTGGTATACGTTCATCAGCACGTTTCTGATTCTCACATGTAACATTAAGTATTACATTCTCATATCCTTCACCCCAGTTATCTGGCAAGCATTCTTTAAGTCTTTCTGCTCTTTTAGTAAGTATATAAAAGATGACATCCTGTCTTCTTCTAATCATGGACCAGACATCATCTCTCCATATATCTGCTTCTTCTAAACAAAAATCACTTGTCATACAGACTCTTATCTTTTCTCCACTTTGTATCTTATATGTACCATCTCTATTTCTAGAGAGTGGATATGCAAAATCATTGGTCTTATATATATGTGAACCATCTTGATTTCTCATCTTATCTAAAACATACATATAACAATTCATACACCCTTCTGAATACTTTACACATCCATGCCAGGGATTCCAAATATCATGCATTACTAACTCCTTATCAAACTTACTTGTTTTATTTCAAACCATTTAATAATACGTCCCACACAAAGTGCAGAGAATATTGTTCCAACCCCAATACCATAGAGTGGTGAACGTGTTACTAAACAGAGAACAATCGTTAATATAATCATTGTAATATCAAAGCAGTTCTTACACAAGGAATACGCCTTATTGTAGTGGCTAGAAATACTTAAGATCACTCCATCTACTGGTGCTAAGACTAAATGAGACTGAACCATTGTATAGACACCAAAAGCTATACATATATTACCTGCAAGTAAAATCACTATACGTAATCCTAGAGATTCAGGAGATGCAGGAATAATGATTTGATACAGATCTAAGATATATCCCATGATAAATGAGAAAGGGACTTCTAGTATTTCAACTTTCTTTCTATCAATAGCTGAGCAACAACTAAAACCATATATAACATGATATTCGCTACACCAAATGAAATAGGTGTCATTTCGTTGAATGCATAAGGAAGGGTTGCTTGATGATGAATGGGTTCAGAATGGAAATGAATTCTGCAAGAGAATGGTATCTTGTAGGGACACCGCATGGTGGTGATTTGGAATATATCCGGGCAAGGATACCGGAGTAAAGGTCTCTGTACCCCAGGGGAGGCGCAAGGGTACTTTTGATGGATGGTACGTCTGTCGAAAGTGCTTTTGCGTTACTTT
>NZ_FR898821.1:0-17121 GCF_000437715.1 Catenibacterium sp. CAG:290 | reverse complement strand
AGTGGATCCTTGATGTTTTCAAAGAATTCTACAAAACCATCTTTTAAAGTATTTACGAATTCAGGAGTTAATCCCCAGAAATTCATAGATACATTTACGTTAGGATCAATTTCTTTATCTCCTACACGTGCACCAGTAGAAGTTTTTTCAATATTCTTAGTTTCTTCTACATCAGTTAAGTATCCTTCTTCATTCACTGCACAGATACCTCTTGTTACACCACCATTATCACTTAAAGTATTCTTTAAGATAAATCCTGCCATGGCAAGATGATCTGGCTTTTCAGGTGTATAGTCTAATAAGAAATCATGAATCTGTACAAATGCTTCCTTACCATAATAGTCATCTGCATTAATAACTGCGAATGGTTCATTAATTAAACCATCACAAGCAAGTACTGCCTGTCCAGTACCCCAAGGCTTAGTACGTCCTTCAGGACATTCAATTCCTTCTGGTAATGCCTTTAAATCCTGAAATGCATAAGCAATTTCTACATCATACTTCTTAGCGACTTCTTCAATATGATTCCCTATAACTTCTCTGAAGTCTTCTTCAATATCCTTACGGATAATAAAGATAATTTTGTTGAAACCAGCGGCAATGGCATCATGGATTGAATAATCCATAATAATTTCACCATTAGGTCCAACTGGTTCTAACTGCTTGATTCCTCCACCAAAACGTGAACCAATACCAGCAGCCATAATTACTAAAGCTGTATTCATAATAATCCTCCGTCAAACATGATAACTATATTATACAACGAAAGTTATGTAATAGATATGTAATTAAAAAAACTCAGGATAATTCCTGAGTTATATTAGATAGTGAAGTCTACACAAGCTCTTACTTCAGCATTTTCCTTTGCGATTTTCGCAACAGCTAAATGTCTAGGATCATTTGCATAGCTTGATAGATCTTCCATATTATCAAATTCCATAACTAATGAAACATCATATGTTTCATTAGGGTTTTCATTTCTTCCAACATGTAAAGAACGGATACCATCAATCTGTCCTACAAGTCCCTTTAATCCTTCTACAAACTGATTCTGTAGATCTTCTGTACTTTCTTTAAATTTCCATACAACAACGTGCTGAATCATTTATTAGTCCTCCTTCATTAATTCATTCACTATAGGCATAAGTTCCATCTGTGTAATTGTTTCAATAAGCCCTGCATCTACGACTTTAGTAATTGCAGGATCCATTGGTAAACGACATACAGTAGAAATATCAAACTTCTTCGCAATTTCATCTATATGACTCTCACCAAATAAATAATGTTTATTTCCACAATCAGGACAGATATAGTAACTCATATTCTCAACAAGACCTAAAATAGGAATATTCATCATTTGTGCCATATTCACTGATTTCTCTACAACCATGCTGACAAGTTCCTGTGGTGAAGACACCGTAATAATACCATCTACAGGAAGAGATTGGAAGACTGTAAGAGGAACATCTCCAGTTCCTGGAGGCATATCGACAAATAAATAATCTAATTCACCCCAATAGACATCAGTCCAGAACTGAGTCACTGTATTAGATATTAAGCTTCCTCTCCATACAACAGGATCAGTAGGATTATCCAACATTAAGTTTAAAGAAACAATCTTAATACCTGTACGTGTTTCAGCAGGAATAATACCCTTATCATTTCCATAAAGTTTCTCAGTTAGACCAAAAGCCTGCGGAATAGAAGGTCCTGTAATATCCGCATCTAGAATACCTACATTATACCCAATACGGTTCATCATGACTGCAAGTAGTGATGTCATTAAACTCTTACCTACACCACCCTTACCACTTGTAACTGCAATAACATGTTTAATATGGGAATTCTTATTTAAATCTTTATGAAGATCTTTATTAAAATACTTATCATATTCACCCATTTTATTCACCTCATGTCTTATTATACATGAAATAAAACAAAAACGCTGATTAACGAATTGAATAACCAGCATACATGGTGATGGCAAATAAGATTAACACACAAATAATCTTAGATACTGCCCAAGCAATTTCGTATCTCATTGTTCCGTCTCCTTTTATATACTTAGTTTAGAATAATAAGAGATATACAAATATCATCACAAGGAGAAGAATATATGAATATTAAGTAAAAAAAACTAGAGAAATGAATCTCTAGCTTACAATCAATGAGTGGCAGATAGAAGTATAGTTCCTATAATCATAACAGCAACTAATTTTGAACCTAACCAATACAAATTGTACTTCATGTCCATCACCCTTTCTTTTTCTATACTCAGTATAGTAAAGAAAGGGTTAAGAAGAAATCACACTCACATTAAGTGTTCGTAAGTATTACTTTAAGAAACGTTTGATCCACTTCATTTTATCATCAGTGAGTGGATAATATCTAAATGGTAAATCAATACGTGTACTCTTATGTAATACAGAACGACGATGAGAGAATGTCTCAAAAGTAAACTTACCATGATAATAACCAATACCACTTGCACCTACACCACCAAATGGGAGTGTATTAGTCGCAAAATGACTCACTGTATCATTAATACATGCATCACCAAAGCTACATAAATCTAAAATCTTATTGGCATGATATGAGTCATTAGAGAATAAATAGAGGGCAAGAGGCTTATCATGACTATTGATATATTGAATCGCTTCTTCAATTCTATTGTATTCTACGAGTGGAAGAATAGGTCCGAAGATTTCTTCTTCCATTAAAGGATTATCAAAATCTACATCATTCACAATAGTAGGTGCAATCTTTAAATGTTCTTCATCCACTTCTCCACCAATAAGAATATCCTGATTCTCTAAGAGCTTCTTTAAACGATCAAATTGATCTTTATTGATAATCTTACATAAGTTTTCACTTTCTAATGGATGTTCACCAAAGAATTTCTTAATATATTCAGAAGCATAATCAATAAAGGCTGCTTTCATACTATCCTTAATTAATATATAATCAGGCGCAATACAAGTCTGACCAGCATTCAAGAACTTACCAAATATAATACGTTTTGCTGCAATCTCCATAGGAATCATATCAGTTAAAATAGCAGGAGACTTACCACCTAATTCTAATGTGACAGGTGTTAATGTTTCTGCCGCCTTCATATAGATTTCTTTTCCTGCTTTCTTACCACCAGTAAAGAAAATATAATCAAAAGGTAAATCAACAAGTTCCTTAGAAACCTCTAAGCCACCCTCAGCACAATAGGCATGTCCTTTATCAAAACATGTATCAATGAGCTGCGCTACAATAGCGGAAGTATGTGGTGTCTGTTCACTTGGTTTCACTATTGCACAGTTACCTGCTGCAATAGTACCAATAAGTGGTTCTATCGCAAGTAGGAATGGATAGTTCCAAGGAGAAATAATGAGTGTTACACCATAAGGTTCATAAATCGTATAAGAACGAGAAAAGAACTGATGAAGAGGTGTCTTTACCTTTTCCTTCTTTACCCATTTCTTAATATTCTTTAATGTATATGTACAGGCTTCAAGAGTGAGTCCTATTTCTGTCATATAGGATTCTCCTCTAGATTTACCTAAATCTTTCTCTAAAGCATCTTCTATTAAGTCCATATGGTCTTTAATCCATAGCTTAACACGTTTTATTGCATCTATTCTTAAACTTACATCTCTAGTCATTAATGTGTCATAATACGTTTTTTGGTCATTAAAAATCTTTTCTAAATCCATATCTATCACTTCCTTCTTTAGTATTCTAGTACCTTTCACATTTTAATACAACAGACGAATATAATTCACATAATTCAAAAAACATACTAGATATAATACGTGAATTTAATGTGAATAAGATAAGAAATTTATGTGTTTATTTTGGGATTGTAATGGCACTCAAGATAGTTTTTATTATGTAGATTTATAGAATTCCCCGGTGTGTCAACTAGAATACAAAATCACTTAAAACGTGCACTTTGTTCTTACGGTTTCAAAACTTTAAAAATATTCAACTTTTGAAAGTGAACATCTTAATGTGAGGACTTTCAACCCTATCATTGACAAGGTTGTAGAAATTTGTTAAAGTTTTAAAGTAAAAGCAATGAACAGAAGAGACTAAAGTGAAATGCATAGAGAACTTATGGCTGGTGTAAATAAGTGTGAAGCTTTAGAAAGATGGTCTGGGAGCTGTTATCTCTAATAGGGATAACCGTAACTCGCGTTAAGAGATTGAGTGACACGTAAGTGTAAAAAAGGTGGTACCGCGATAATTTCGTCCTTTATTAAGGACGTTTTTTTATTTTCAGGAGGGAAAATATGAAAGATCCAAAAGATTTCTATTTAACAACCGCAATTACTTATACTTCAGGTAAACCTCATATCGGTAATACTTATGAAATTGTATTAAGTGATGCAATCTGCCGTGCTAAGAGACAGCAGGGCTATAATGTACGTTTTCAGACAGGTACAGATGAACACGGACAGAAAATTGAATTAAAGGCTAAAGAAGCTGGAATTGAACCAAAGGAATATGTAGATAAAGTTGCTGGAGAAGTAAAACGTATCTGGGATATGATGGATGTCACTTATGATAAGTTCATCCGTACTACAGATGAATATCATGAAAAACAGGTACAGAAGATCTTCAAGAAGTTACATGACAAAGGTGATATTTATTTAGGTCATTATGAAGGTAAATACTGTACTGCATGTGAATCATTCTTTACAGAATCTCAGTTAGTAGATGGTAAATGTCCTGACTGTGGTGGAGAAGTGCATGATGCTAAAGAAGAAGCATACTTCTTTAAATTATCTAAATATCAGGATCGTTTAATGCAGTATTATAATGATCATCCAGAATTTATTCAGCCAGAATCAAGAAAGAATGAAATGGTCAATAACTTCTTAAAACCAGGTTTACAGGATTTATGTGTATCAAGAACATCATTTACTTGGTCAATCCCTGTAGACTTCGATCCAAAGCATGTTGTATATGTATGGATTGATGCATTAGTTAACTATATTACTGGTTTAGGTTATGATTTAGATGGTCATAGTGATCCATTATTTGATAGATATTGGCCTGCAGATGTACATGTTATTGGTAAGGATATCGTTAGATTCCATACTATTTATTGGCCAATCATCTTAATGGCATTAGATTTACCTTTACCAAAACAGGTATTTGGTCATCCTTGGTTATTAATGGGTGATTCTAAGATGTCTAAACATTTAGGTAATGTTATTTATGCGGATGACTTAGTAGACCTATTTGGTGTAGATGCTGTAAGATACTACTTATTACATGAAATTCCATATGATAACGATGGTTCAATTACTTGGGATTTATTAGTAGAACGTATTAATAGTGATCTTGCTAATATCTTAGGTAACTTAGTAAACAGAACAATCGCTATGTGTAATAAATACTTTGATGGTGTTGTCACTAATACAAATGTATGTGGACCAGTAGATGATGAATTAAAATCAATCGCACTCGCAATGCCAGGAAAGACTATTAAGTTAGAAAATGAATTCAAGCTTGCTAAGGCGTTGGATGAAATCTATGTATTATTAAGACGTACTAATAAGTATATTGATGATACTATGCCTTGGGCTCTTGCTAAGGATGAAACTAAGAAAGATCGTCTTGCGACAGTACTTTATAACTTAGTAGAAGCTATCAGATTCTCAGCTATCGCATTAGAACCATTCATTCCTGGTACATCTAAGAAAATCTTAGATATGATCAACACAGATGAAAGAGATATGATGAAGTTAGATACTTTTGGTTCATATAAATCAGGTACTAAAGTGACTGATCACCCAGAAGTATTATTCGCAAGATTAGATCCTAAAGAAGTAGCTAAACAGGTAGAAAAGTTAACTCCTGCTAAGCCAGTTGTTCCAGAAAAGAAGGATGAAACACCTGAAATCACTATTGATGATTTCGCTAAGGTAGAATTAGTTGTTGGTGAAGTAAAGAAATGTGAAAAGCATCCTAAAGCAGATCGTCTTCTTGTATCACAGATTGATATTGGTGGAGAAGTAAGACAGATTGTTTCAGGTATCGCAGATAGCTATTCACCAGAAGATATGCCTGGTAAGAAGGTAATTGTTGTAAAGAACTTAAAATCAGCTAAATTAAGAGGTGTAGAATCTCAGGGTATGATCCTTGCAGGTGGCACTAAGAAATCTATTAAAGTATTAGAAACAGATTTACCAGCAGGTACAAAAATCAGCTAACATGAAAAGAGTGAACTTTTTGGTTCACTCTTTTAACATGTCTAATTGTGAAATATAGCTATCAATGATTTTAAATGCGTCTTCTTTACTTAACGATCTTTCTTCTAGTATATATTGATAATAGTCATTAAAGGCCATTACAAGACTTGCTTCATGAAGCTGTATTGTTTTGATAGTGCCACTGGCTGATACAATTTGGAAATAGAGTGTGTTCATGTTCATGACTATAACTGAGAAAGACATATTATCATATTCAGGTACATCTACAAGGTTTATAGAGTAGGTATTTATAAAGTTCTTTAGTCTGCGTAATATCTTGGTTCTATCATTGATTGTTAGTGGTTGATAGAATGGCTGTGGGAAATCAATTGTATAACCAGTATCCACAAAATGTCTTAATCCCTGCAAGGTATAGAGTCCTGATAGATGATCTTTATTATGCTTCACAAACTGTTTTAAATACATTGAATGTTTCTTGAACGATTCCACAAAATCATTATCTTCTAAAAAAACTGGAAATGGATCGTCCTCTTGATAGACTGCACCAATAGGAGGTGCATAGAGAATACAATTGAAATCTTCTATCACATCATTTTTATCATCTTTATTAGTGATTAAACACTTTGTTTCCTTTAAATATTGATTAAATAGTATTTCATACGCATCATATGTTTCTCCTTTTTCATAAAGAATACCACTTGAATGATCTGCTGTATAAATAAGAAGATATTTAGTAGTAAGAATCATATTAGGAAAGAAACAAAGATGGTTATTAATCGCATTAATCTCATTATAGTAATAATATGGACTGTAGTGATCATTATTAAAAATTAAAGGCATGATGTTTGTAAGAACACTTAAGTTATAGAACTGGTTATCTTTCGTTAGTTCATTTGTATTATTTAAGCAGAATAAATGAGTAATAGGTATATGAGAAGAGACTATTCTTAATAGATAGAGTGCATGAGTAGGCTGACCAAAGATCCTTATATGAGGGTCTTTTTCTTTGCTTTCTAAGAGAGATAGTTCATATAAGAGGTGTTCTACATCATATTTATTAGTGTAGTGTCCTGTTTTTAAAATAGGGTCTAAAGTATCAGATATTATAAAAGAACGGTTATCAAGTAATGTGGCTTCTTTTAAAAATGAACTTACATGCTGACGACAATAATAACGGAACTCTCCTATTCTATCTATTTCATAGGCATTTAGTAATTCTTTCTTTTCATCATTAGTAAGATAGAGATACTGACTGATCTGCTGGATAAAATCACGATTTGGTATTTTACGTTCTCCTCTAATAATCTTATAAAGAGTAGAACGGTCTATCTGGAAGTATTCTGCACACTTCTTGATATTGATTTTCTTAGTCTTGATATATTCAGATAATAATTGAGAAACATACATAGTACTACATCTCCATTTCAATCATTTTTATACATTCATCAATCAGTTTGATTTCATCTTCTTTACTATAAGCATTCTTCTTCACTACATTTTCAACAAAATCATTAAATGCTTCTACAAGTGTGACTTCTTTAATAGAGATATTTGCGAGGGTGCCAGTTGAATCGGATGCAATTATATGGAATGATTGATTAGTTAACTGGAAGTATGTTGTAGATGTTTCAGAAAGATAAGGCATATCTGCCATCATGACATAAGGATGCTTTATACAGAATTCTCTCCACTTTCTAAGTAATGTGAGTCTATCTTCTAAAGAAAGAGGGTTAAAGAGTTCTGGTGGTATATCATGGAGATACCCTGTTTTAGCTGTATAGTATAAACCTTGTACTGTATAGATAATATGGAATATATCAGAATGTTGAGGATAGAATACCTCATTCCAATAATATCCAAATTTTTGGAAGTCTTTAATAAACTCCTCTTTATTAGGAAAGAAGTCTTTTAATGCCTTACGCATAATGGATAAATCGTTCTCTTCAAACACATAAGTAGGACATGGTGTTGTCATGATCTCCTGTGTAATAACATGAGTATTAAAGAATGTCTGCGTGTCTGCAAGATAGTTTGTCCATGAATCACGTGTCATAAAACACTCTGCTTCTTTTAAATAAGCATCAAATTTTTCTTTATAGGCATTCACAATCTGTGGAAGTTTATAAAGTATTCCCTGACTATGATCATTTGTATAGGTAAACACATAATGTGTTGTAATCATTACATTAGGGTAGAATACATTATGTTCATTCATGATAGAAACATTACTGTAGTAGTAATAAGGTGTATAGTTCTTATTACGTAAAATAACAGGTAATAGATTATTTAAACACTTTAAGTTATAGAATTCATTATTCTTTGTCTGTTTCTGAGAGTTATCTAGATAGAATAAATGAGTCATAGGCATTTCTGCTGAAATATGATTAAAAGAATCAAATATAATAGACATCTCATAAGGCTGTTCCATAATTCTTACATGAGGTTCTTCTTCTTCTTTTAATTCATAAGAATATAAAGTATAGAGTATATGTTCTACATTAATTCTTCCTGTATAGACATCATCTACAAGAGTCTGATCATCTTGTACCTGTTCTGTTATGTGATAATGATGATCTAATACATGATCTGCTTCCTTAAAGAAATCCTGGATATGTTTACGACGATAGAATATAAAAGCACCTATCGTATCAATTTCATAAGCTTCTAATATCTGTTTTGTTTCTTCCTGACTTAAACATAGATATTGTGCCATTTTATTGACTAATGCTTCACTTGTTGCAGGTCTTTGACCTTTAATAATCTTGTGTAAGGTAGAACGATCTATTCCTAAGTATTGTGCAAAGTGTGTCATATTCGTTTTCTTCTTATTAATATAAAACGATAATAGTTCTGATAGAGACATAGTTATATCCTCCCTTACTCATAATTATATCACGGAACTATTTAGCTAAGATATAATCAAATATTTTTTATTAACTCCTTGATATAGGCTTTATCACATATAACTTTAATACATTATTTATTTGACTAGTATATACTATGTATAGGAGATGATAATGTGCAAACATTTTCACAACAATTGCATACGCTCTCTTTTGGTGCTAGACTTAATATGGTTAGATAGTCAACTAAAGAGGTGAGAGAGATGGATAAGAAAGAGAACTTCATGAGTGATAATGCATTACTATATCGTGCAGCTATTAAATATTATGATAATAGATTAAAGAAATATGATATAGGTTATGGACAGGTTGTGAATCTAATGATGATTCATGAACATCCTGGTATTACTATGAAGGAATTGTCTTCTAGTGGTTCTGTAGATAAAGGTACAATCACAAAGAGTGTATCTAAATTACATGATGCGGGTTATATTCGTATAGAAGAGAATAATCTAGATAAACGTTCTAAGATACTTAAAACAACACCTAAAGCGAAAGATGTGATTACAGAAATGTATCTTGCGAGAAAAGACTGGTGGTCTCATTTAACATCTGATTTGACTTTAGAAGAAGTAGATCAATTAGAAAAGACAATGCATCTTTTAGTTAAGAAAGCAATAGAAGAACCAACATACCAAAACCATTTCCGTATTTTTGGTTTTCAAAAGCTCACTCTTCTAGATTATCCAGGAAAAATGGCATGTACTCTATTTACTGGAGGATGTAACTTTAAATGTCCTTTCTGTCATAATTCTGATTTAGTCTTCTTACCAGAAAATATGGTAGAGATTGAACAGGAAGATGTTCTTGAATTCTTAGAAAAGAGAAAGAACATATTAGAGGGTGTATGTATTACAGGTGGAGAACCTTTATTACAGGCTGGTATTGTGGATTTCTTAAGAGTGATCAAGGATATGGGATACTCTATTAAATTAGATACAAATGGATCTTTTCCTAATAAGTTAAAAGAATTAGTAGAAGAAGGCCTTGTTGACTATGTAGCAGTAGATATCAAGAATGCGCCTAAGAAATACAATAAGACAATTGGTTTAGAAGGTTATCGTCTTGATTCTATTAAGACAACAGTCCAATATTTATTAGAAAATCATGTGGATTATGAATTCAGAACGACAATTATTAAAGAATTTCATACAGAAAATGATATGAGACTAATTGGAGAATGGATCAAAGGTGCTAAGCGTTATTATCTTCAAAACTTTGAAGATAATGAGAATGTGATTCAAGAAGGTTTACATGCATGCTCATTAGAAACACTTCAGAGTTATAAAAAGATTTTAGAAGAATATGTTGATGAATGTGAAATCAGAGGGATAGAAGAAAGGATATGATAATATGTACCAGGTCATTAAAAGAGATGGTAAGATTACAGAATTTGATTTAAAGAAGATAACCCGTGCGATTGAAAAAGCATTTATTTCATTAAAGAAAGAATATCATCCAAGTGTGATTGATATGCTTGCATTAAAGGTTACAAGTGATTTTGAAAAGAAGATCAAGGATCATAAGATTGCAGTAGAAGATATCCAGGATAGTGTAGAGGATATCTTATCACAGGCAGGTTATAGTGATGTGGCGAAGTCTTATATTCTTTATCGTAAACAGAGAGAGAAAGTAAGAAATATGAAGTCTACGATTCTTGATTATAAGGATTTAGTGAATAGTTATGTGAATGCGACTGACTGGAGAGTAAAAGAGAATTCTACTGTCACTTATTCTGTTGGTGGGTTGATTCTAAGTAACAGTGGTGCAATTACTGCAAATTATTGGTTATCTGAAATATATGATCAGGAGATTGCAGATGCACATAGAGATGGTGATTTCCATATTCATGATTTAAGTATGTTGACAGGTTATTGTGCAGGATGGTCTTTAAAACAATTGATTCAGGAAGGTTTAGGAGGCATTCCAGGTAAGATTACATCTAAGCCAGCTAAACATCTTGCGTCATTATGTAACCAGATGGTGAACTTCTTAGGTATTATGCAGAATGAATGGGCAGGTGCTCAGGCTTTCTCTTCTTTTGATACTTACTTAGCACCATTTGTAAAGGTAGATAATCTTCCTTATGATCAAGTTAAGAAATGCATTGAATCATTTATTTATGGTGTCAATACACCTTCACGCTGGGGAACACAGGCTCCTTTCTCTAATATTACTTTAGACTGGACAGTACCAAATGATTTAGCTGAATTGAATGCGATAGTTGGTGGAAAAGAAATGGACTTCCGTTATAAGGATTGTCAGAAAGAAATGGACATGATCAATAAAGCCTTTATTGAAGTCATGATTGAAGGTGATGCGAATGGTCGTGGATTCCAGTACCCTATTCCTACTTACTCTATCACAAAGGATTTTGATTGGTCTGAAACAGAAAATAATAAACTATTATTTGAAATGACTGCAAAGTTTGGTACACCCTATTTCTCTAACTATATTAATTCAGATATGGAACCAAGTGATGTCAGATCAATGTGTTGTCGATTAAGACTTGACTTAAGAGAATTAAGAAGAAAGAGTGGAGGATTCTTTGGTTCAGGTGAATCAACAGGATCAGTCGGTGTCGTTACTATTAACCTTCCACGTATTGCTTATTTATCTCATAATGAGCATGAGTTCTATGAAAGATTAGATCACTTAATGGATCTGGCAGCAAGATCATTAAAGGTAAAAAGAGATGTTATTAGTAAGTTATTAGAAGAAGGTCTCTACCCTTATACAAAACGTTATTTAGGTTCATTTAAGAATCATTTCTCTACTATTGGCTTAGTAGGTATGAATGAAGCTACACTCAATGCGAACTGGCTTAAAGAAGACTTAACACATACAGATGCACAGGAATTTGCGAAGGATGTATTAAACCATATGCGTGAAAGATTAGTGATCTATCAGGAAGAATATGGTGACTTATATAACCTAGAAGCAACACCTGCAGAATCTACATCTTATCGTCTTGCAAAACATGATAAGAAAAAATATCCAGATATCATTACTGCCACTAAAGAGGGTAATACACCTTACTATACAAACTCATCTCATTTACCAGTAGGTTATACAGATGATTTATTTACTGCCTTAGATATTCAGGATGAATTACAGACTCTTTATACATCAGGTACTGTATTCCATGCCTTCTTAGGTGAAAAGTTACCAGACTGGAAAGGTGCTGCAACACTCGTAAGAAAGATTGCAGAAAATTATAAACTTCCTTATTATACAATTTCACCTACTTACTCTATTTGTGAAGATCATGGTTATCTTGTAGGTGAACAGCCTATATGTCCTGTATGTGGTAAACCAACAGAAGTATGGAGCCGTATTACAGGTTACTATCGACCAGTTAAGAACTGGAATGAAGGTAAAGCACAGGAATTCAAGGAACGTAAAACATATGATATGGGTCACTCAGTACTAAGTGGCAGACATATGAAGAAAATCAAAGAAGAACAGGTAAAACCTGTTATACAGAATGAAAAGCTTTATTTATTCACAACAAAAACATGTCCTAACTGTCGTATTATTAAGAAGATATTAGAAGATGAACATGTAGACTATGAATTAATAGATGCAGAAGAACAAGTAGATCTCACAAAGAGATTCTCTGTTATGCAGGCGCCTACTCTTGTCGTTGCGAATGATAAGAGTTACGCGAAATATGTGAACGTGTCTAATATTAGAAAATATATAGAAGAAAGATCATAACCAAAGTGGGCATCACTAAAAGTGATGCCCATTTCTTTCAAAGTAAAAAGAAGACTGTGAGATCATTCGATTTCAGAGTCTTCTTTGACTTCTATTGTTTCTTCAAAATACCCATCTTTTGAATCTCTTACCTCTTCAAAAGTCTTTTGGTAGATATATGCTTTATAGCATAAGAATACTAATAGTACAACAAGCGCAACTGATAAGAAATTCTTTAATAATCTTCTTACCTTTGCTTTTTCAATCAGTTTGTCCATACCTTCCTGCTCATAGTAACTAATAATCACTTCCTTGGGTGTACCAAGTCTTTCTACGACCTCATCATATGTCATATCATGAGAACCATCATCAATATCATCAATATTATCTATGAGTTTTCTTATATATTCTTTTTCAGATTTACCATAAGAAGCAAATAGATACTTACATTGTTTAATATACTTTTTAACGTTTTTATTGTAAGTCATTCTCTTCCTCCATAGAAATAGTATCATGAATATATATTTTTATACAATATATAGGAAAACTACATTTGTTGACAAAGATACAGTTGCTATGATAGCATTTAATTGTAGTAAGCGTTTACATTTGTGTTAAAAATGGAGTGTTAATATATGAAAAAATTAATTGTGCTTTCTTTTTTAGTTATGGCTTGTGCAGTATCGTTAGCTAATACGGAAGTGTCTGCTTCAGATGATACAGTTATTAATCAATATCTTCTTTTAAAAAATGAATATAATATAACTAAATCCAGATACATGCTGTCTGAAACTCATAGTAATGCAATGAAGTCAAATAAAGCAGGAAAGGATATTGATTGTTTAAAAAATCATATTTATGAATTAAAAGGTAAATCAAGAGAGGAATTGAAAAGATATAAGTATACAAATTCTCAAATTGATGCGATAAAGAATTATGATGGAACACAAGAAATGACTGTAAAAGCCTCTTCAAAAATCAAGTTTAGCGTTAAGAAGAATATATTAAGTTATGATGCGAAAACAGGATTGTCTACTGTAAAAGCAACAGTAAGCTTTAGCTGGAATGGAACACCTGAAGATTATGGAAATGATGCTTTTGCGATGGCATATGAAGCAGATAATAATCATATTTTTAAGGAAGTTTCATCCGTTACTTCTTCATTAAAATACAAGGAATTCAAATCCTCTAAGAGTGTAAAAACATGGACGAAGTCAGCGGTTAAGAAAGGTAATCAAGATGTTATTGGATCATACGGATGGTCATTTCCATTGAAAATAAAAGGTGATCAATACTATGCGTATTTGTATAAGGGATCTTTTTCTATGACAGGAGTAGTAAGTGGAAAACTAAAATATTTTAATGTGCGTTACCTATATAGTCATAAATCATCTATAGTACCAACAGGATTTGGAATTAGTATATCTAGAGGTATGTCTTCTGCAGGAATAGTACTCACAAAGAGATCTCGCCATACAGGGTATCCTGAAAAAAGTGGTGGCGTTGTGACTTGTTCATAATCTTAATGAATTATAAGGAGAAAATAGAATGAATACATTTAAAAAATTATTGATGATAATATTTTTATTCTTTTTAGTAACCTATGGATGTCATATACTAACTCTAATTAATTTAGAGATATTCATGTATGTATTTAATGCATGGCAGGATTTTGAATTTTATAATGTGCTTTTTAGCATATACACTGCCTGTGCTATAGTTGTAATAACTATGTATCTTCTGCATAAGAAAAAGAATTAATACACGGGGAAATACCAATCACGATTACTTCTATTATTGGTATACTTTATTTGCAATATGAGGCTGTTGAATTCAACAGTCTTTTTATTTTACAAAAACACTTGATTATATAGTTAGCATATGCTAACCTATAGATAGTTAGTAAGAACTAACTAGGAGGTCAACAATGAAAGTAGTCTATGCATCAAGAACTGGAAATGTAGAAGTATTAATTGGAAAACTAGGTATTACAGACGCATTACATATTGAAGATGGTACAGAAAAAGTCTCTGAAGATTATATCTTATTTACTTATACAGATGGCTTTGGAGATGTTCCCTATGAAGTATCAGACTTCTTAGAAAACAATCCATCTATTAAAGGTGTTATTGCTTCTGGTGATACAGGATATGGTGAAGCATATTGTTTAGCTGGTGATAAAATCAGTGAAGACTATCATGTTCCATGTCTTTACAAAGTAGAAAATGATGGTACTGATGAAGATGTAGAAGCCATCAAAGAGTTACTTTAATATGACCTTAGGATATCATCAATTTGAACATCTTCTTCTTACGCATTGCACACCTACCTTGATCAAGCGTAAGTTAGGTAGTATGTTTCATCTTGATAATAGATATTCAGATGTTCATGAACTTGTAGAATATTATGATCAGATTCTTAACCTTCAAGGATTACGAATAAATCTCTTTTATACTCATGGTCGTTATACAGTATATGTATATCTGCCTTCCTCACTCAAATACTTAATGACTAACAAAGACATTCAATCCTTTCTGAAACAATATGATTATCCTGATCATGATATTCTATCTCATCTAGAGAAACGTCTTGAGATGAGTCAATATCCACACGAAATAGGGTTATTTTTGGGTTATCCACTTGCTGATGTATGGGGGTTTGTACATCATAAGAAGTGTCAATGTTGTGGCTATTGGAAGGTATATGAAAATAAACGTGAAAAAGAAAGTCTCTTTAAACAATTTGACTGTTGTAAAAAAGAATTCATGCTCCTTTATGAGCAGGGCTATTCTTTGTCACAAATCCTTAATCAGGCTGATAATCAGCCTTTTTCTTTTACCTTAAATGAATTATAATATTTTCGAGGTGGTTATAAATGATGAGAGTAAATGAAACAGAAACCAAAAGATTATTAGAAGCTGTTAAACCAGCGAAGCTTGTTGCAGCAACTAAATATATTGATGAAAAAGAAGTAGAAAAGCTAGAAGAATGTGGTGTTATGATCTATGGTGAAAATAAAGTACAGGACTTCTTAAAGAAGTATGAAGATTACCATGGAAAAGGTGTATGGCATTTTATTGGTACATTACAGACCAATAAAGTAAAGTATATTATTGATAAAGTGCAGATGATTCATTCTGTCGCAAACTATAGATTAATTGATGAAATAGAGAAACAGGCAGCTAAACATGATTTAGTTATGGATATCTTATTACAGGTTAATATTGCGAAAGAAGAATCTAAACATGGCTTTAATGAAGAAGAAATGAATGAAGTTATGGACTACTTAAAAGATAAACCTCATTTAAATCCTAGAGGATTAATGATGATGGCTCCTAACATTGAAGTAGAAGAAACAAGACAATACTTTAAAGCAACTAAAGATCTATTAACTAAACTACAGGAATCTTATCCTAACTATCAATTGACTGAACTATCAATGGGTATGACACATGACTTCCCTATTGCGGTTGCAGAAGGTAGTACAATGGTAAGACTCGGTCATGCATTATTTGATGAATAATTAAAAACATCCCTAGAAACTTATGTTTCTAGGGATTTGTATTTAGAATGGGAAATGTGGATTATTATATGACTCACAAGATTCCTGACACAATGAAATATGATGTACAGAGTGTAAAATGTAATAAGCGTAAAGGATTTATCAAAGATTATCATAAGTTCACAAGTGATAAAGATACAAAGATTGAGTTAATGTTGTATTTTGATGGTTCTATGAGTGGTGATGATGCAAAACAGGTACAAGATCTAATGAAGACTTTATCTGAAAAAGGGTTTAATGGAACTGTTCAATGTTGTAATGGAGAGTATTATAGTGATGTATTTAAATTAGGTTTCATTCCTGATATTAAGGATATAGAAAAGTGTGATAGTGAATAAATAGTGTAAAAATAGTGAAAAAGTTCTCTGTGCAGGTATAATTATAGAAAGAAGGAGGGCTTCTTATGATTAAGGTGACAATAACTAATGATATTTTAAATTCAATTATAGAAATAGAACTGAACAGATATAAGATATCGTTAGTAGAATTATCACAGAACGTTTTGAATAAACTTCGTAAAAATTCAAAGAAAAAAAGCTCTTATGCTTCAAACAAGATTGAAGGAAATCCTTTGTCTGAAAAACAGGCAGAAGAAGTCATTGAAAGTGATGAAAGAAAACATTATTTGAAGCCAGAACAGGAAGTAAGAAATTATTTTCTTTCATTGAATTATCTAGAAGAGAAGTTGAACAATAAAGAAAAGTTATCTAAAAAACTGTTATGAAATGACCGTTGTCAAGACATA
>NZ_FR898820.1:0-19438 GCF_000437715.1 Catenibacterium sp. CAG:290 | reverse complement strand
ACGTGGGTTCGATTCCCATCACCCGCTCCAACTTAGGAACAAGTCAATCTTCGGATTGACTTTTTTTATATCTGTAAACTATTTTTTATAGTAACCTTGAATTACCAAGATCAAATCGCAATGACAAAGCAATCTTTGAGTATGAACAGGAAATCTCTGAGGATGCAGTAGCAATTGATACAAAAAAAGTATTTGCTGATTTGAAAAAATCACTTTAAATAAAAACGATGTAAAAATAAATGCCAGGAGGGTAAACTCCTGGCATTTATTATAGCTTAGTTACTTATTTTTTGTACTTATAGAATCCTTCACCAGTACTATATCCTAGTTTTCCTTGATCAATATATGACTTCAACATCTTATGCATACCTTTAAAATTATAAGGTGCTAAGAAACCAGGAATCTTCACATACATACCTACAATCTCATAGGCAGTCTTTAATCCTACTGTATCAAGAATCTGGAACGGTCCTTTAGGTGCACCAGTACCTAAAGTCCATGCCTTATCGATACTTTCAGGATCAGAGATACCATTGACCATTAAATCCATACCTGAGAATAATAATGGAATCAACATAGAATTGAGTAGATAACCAGACTTCTCTTTATTGACTGGTAATGGAATCATTCTAATCTCTTTCGCAAACTTCATGACTTCATCAAAATATGCTTTATTTGTTTTATCCTGCATCATAACTTCTGTCATATTATTTTTCCAAATTGTATTTGCAAAGTGTAATGCAAGAAATTTATCAGGTCTACCAGTAAACTTAGCTAATTTGCTAGGAAGCATAGTAGAAGAATTAGTCACTAGAATTGTCTTATCAGGAAGTAGGGGAGCCATCTTTGTATAGACATCCTTCTTAGCTTCCATATTTTCTGTCATAGATTCAATGACTAAATCAGCATGTTTAACTGCTGTTTTCATATCAAGTTCTAGCTTTATTGTAGAATAAGCACGTTCTACCTTCTCTAGGCAGTTCTCTTTATCAAAATCATCATAGCCTGCAATACCCATACACCATGTATTGATAGATTTATCAATATCCATAAGATTAATTGCATCAATGTAAGACTGCTTGATAGAATCAAGCTTAGGCTGTGTACGTCCAATACTGCTTTCACTTCTTAACCAGATTGTTACATCAAAACCACAATATGCTGCCTGGAATGCAATCTGTGATCCTAGAACGCCACCACCCATAATAGTAATGTTCTTCATGTTTGTCTCCTTTCTAGTAAAATGAAAACAGAAGAACAATTTCTTCTGCTTCACTACTATCTTTTTAACATTATCTAACTTCCATTATACTGATTAAAAAAAGATTATCTACTATACTTTGTGAAAAACATCACAATTTCTTACAAACTCATCACATTGTACAAAAAAATCCCGCAATTGCGGGATTTCTTATTAATATCCAGGCTTAGCTAAAAGCTTGAACATATTCTTTTTATAAACTTCAACACCTGGCTGGTTGAATGGGTTAACACCTAATAGGTAAACGCTCATTGCACAAGCCTTTTCGAAGAAGTATACCATATAACCAAAGCTATATGCATCAACATGATCAAGAGTGATCTGGATGTTAGGTACGTTACCAACATTTACATGGGCATCAATAGTACCTTCACATGCTTTCTGGTTAACATAATCAACTGTCTTACCAGCTAAATAGTTTAAACCATCTAAGTTATCTGCATCACTAGGGATTTCTAAGTTCATCTGAGGTTCTTTGATTTTTAATACAGTTTCGAATAAAACCTTAGAACCTTCCTGAATGAACTGTCCTAATGAATGAAGGTCAGTTGAGAAAGTACCACTTGTAGGTAAGATACCTTTTCCTTCTTTACCTTCAGATTCACCAAATAACTGTTTCCACCATTCAGAAGTCTGCTGTAACTGTAAGTTATAAGTTACAAACATTTCAGCTGGGTAACCAGCCTTCAATAACATCTGTCTTGCAACACCATACTGATAAGCATCGTTTGTAAGAAGATCTGGATTGTTGTATTTATCCTGTGCATCTTTAGCACCCTTTAACATTGCATCAACATCGATACCAGCCATTGCGATAGGGAATAAACCTACTGCAGTTAATACAGAATAACGTCCACCGACATCATCAGGAACTACGAATTCTGTATAACCTTCCTGGTCAGCTAAAGTCTTTAATGCACCCTTATGAGCATCTGTAGTAGCAACAATTCTTCTCTGAGCTACTTCTTTACCCTTAGTTTCTTCAAGTAATTCTTTGAAGATTCTGAAAGCAACTGAAGTTTCAGTAGTTGTACCAGACTTAGAAATTACATTAATACCGAATTCTTTATCTTTTACATAGTTCTTAACCTGTGCTAAATAAGTAGCAGAGAATGTATTACCAATATAGATGATCTGAACCTTGTTTGTTGGGTAAAGACCATTGATTGCTTCAATAGCAGCTCTTGCGCCTAAGTAAGAACCACCGATACCACAAACTAATAAAACATCAATTTCTTCAGATAATTCTGCAGCTTTTTTCTTAATGTTTTCTACTTCAGTCTTGTTGTAGTTAGTAGGTAAGTCAACCCATCCTAAAAAGTTATTACCTGCTCCTGTTTTGTTGTGGATCATATCATGAACTTCTGCGACTCTGTCCTTATATGATTCCATGCTTTCTGTTAATTTAGCTTTACTTAAATCAACGTTGATCATACATCTTCCTCCTTTGCGATTCCTCGACTGATCCATCGAGGCATCATTTCTCTTAGTGGATTAAAACCCTTAGGTGTTTCCACGATTGACTTTCTTTTGCGAAAACGTCTCTTTTTCGCGACTGCTTTTAAAGAAAGCCTTGCCTGGTGATGGACGTTATCTATATCAATGACTTTTACCTTAACCTGTTCTCCATAAAAGACAAATTGATTTACGTCACGAACAAATCCATCAGATATTTCTGATATATGGATTAATCCGCTACTTCCATCAGGCAATAAAGCAAATGCACCATATGGTTGAATACCAGTAATGGTCACATCAACAATGTCACCTACATGAACTTGATGTTCCATTGCACGCCTCCAATCAACTGCATTATAGCATAATTATAATAGTGATAAAAGAATAGATAATAATAATTCTTTAATGTGAAAAAGATAAATAATTTGTATTTAATATGATATACTTTACAAAAAAATGAGTATGGTATAGTTAGTATATGCTAACACAGTAGAGGAGAACCATATGAAGAAAAAAATATTATATATTTTGGTTGCTGCATTACTCTATATACTCACACAAGTTCCAACTATAGTAAGTAACTATAAGTTTGAAGCTGGAATATGGGATATTGAATTGTGTAGATATGTTCTTATGTCTGTAGGATGGATGATTGTCATACTCTATGTCATTCATTTTATATTGGATTATATTAAGAATATGGGCGATGAATAACATTGAAGAACCCTCAGGGGTTCTTTTATTATGCTTGATAAGAATCATAGAATATGTATAAAAAATAGCGAATTATGCTTAAAAATGTGCAATCTATTAAAATTGTCTAATAAATAAGTATGTTTTTTAGTGATTCTATAGGGTATATCACTTTTCTTTTTTATTTTGTGTGTTATAATGGTCAAGCAGAAGCGAGGTGAAATCATGGAAGAAAAGATTGAAGCCATTAAGGAAGTCATTCATAAGTTGAGACCCTATCTACAAAGAGATGGTGGAGACTTAGAATTCGTTGATTTCAAAGACGGCATCGTTTATGTACATATGCTTGGTGCATGTGCAGGATGCATGATGTTAGATTCTACTATTAAAGATGGTGTTGAACAGATCTTAGTAGAAGAAGTTCCAGGCGTTATTGAAGTACAGGCAATTTAATTAAATATTTTTATACTCTTATTCAGAACCACACAGATGAGGATCGTTTTAAAGTGGTGGCAACCCTTATATAGAAGGTGCCTTGACCAAGCAAGTATTACTTGAACAATAAGAGGAAGCAGATTACTACGCTTTCCTCTTTGAGGAGAGCTTTTTTATTACAGGAGGAAAAGAAGAAAATGGAAAAGAACTTATTTACATCAGAATCTGTATCAGAAGGACATCCAGATAAGCTTTGTGATCAGATCAGTGATGCAATCTTAGATGAATGCTTAAGACAGGACAAATATTCACGTGTAGCTTGTGAATGTTTTGTAACAACTAATTTATTAGTCATTGGTGGAGAAATTACAACGAATGCGAAAGTAGATTATGAAGCAGTGGCTCGTGATGTAATGAGAAGAATCGGCTATACGGCTGAAGATTTAGGTATTGATGCAGATACTTGTGAAATCAAGGTAGTCATGGATACACAGTCTAGTGATATCGCATTAGGTACAAATGTAGAAGTAGGTGGTGCAGGTGACCAGGGTATCATGTTTGGTTATGCAACAAATGAAACTGAAACATATATGCCTTTACCAATCTCTATGGCTCATGAATTAGTACGTTATGCAAGTGAATTAAGACATAATGGTACATTCAAATATGCAAGACCTGATATGAAATCACAGGTTACTATTGACTATACAGATGAAAATAATCCAAAGGTTGATACAATCCTTATGTCTATCCAGCATGATCCAGATTTCAATGAAGAAGAATTCAAGACATTCATTAAAGAAAAGATCATGAAAGAAGTTGTTAGAAAACATCATATGAATGAAGACTATAAGGTATTCATTAATCCAACAGGAAGATTTGTTATTGGTGGTCCTCATGGTGATACTGGTTTAACTGGACGTAAGATTATTGTTGATACTTATGGAGGAATGGCAAGACATGGTGGAGGCGCATTCTCTGGTAAAGACCCATCAAAGGTAGATAGAAGTGCAGCTTATATCACTCGTTATATCGCTAAGAACATTGTTGCAGCAGGATTATGTGATCGTATTGAAATTCAGTTATCTTATGCAATTGGTGTAAAGGATCCTACAAGTGTGCATGTTGATACTTATGGAACTGGTAAGGTAGCTGATGAAGTGATCTTAGATGCAATCAAGAAAGAATTTGATTTAACTCCTCAGGGGATCATCAATACATTAGATTTATTAAACCCAATCTATGGACCAACAGCTGCTTATGGACACTTTGGTCGTACTGATGTTGAATTCCCATGGGAAAAATTAAATAAAGTAGAAGACTTAAAGAAATACTTAGCTTAAAGAAGACATTAACGTCTTCTTTTTTTATATTTTATGTCAAGAGTGTTTTTTTAGTTTTTTTTATGTATAATATAGGTATAGAAAGAATTGTAAAGGAGGAATTAATTATGAAAGTTATTGTCAGAGGTAAAAACGTTACAATTACAGATGCTATTGAGGACAAGATTACTAAAAAACTAGCATTGCTCGACAAGTACTTCATCATGGGACAAGATGTGGAGGCTAAGGTTTTAATTAGAACTTACCCATTTGGTCAGAAAATTGAAGTTACAATTCCTACAGAGTATGTTCTTCTTCGTGCAGAAGAAACAAGTGATGATCTTTATGAAGCAATCGATTTAGTTATCGATAAGCTAGAAAGACAGATCAGAAAGTACAAGACAAAGTTAAGTAGAAAGTCAAAGAATAATAAACTCGCTTTCAACATTAACACTTTAGAAGCTCTTGAAGAACCTGAAGAAGAAGATGTTGTCGTTAAGACAAAAACAATTAATCCAAAGCCAATGGACATGGAAGAAGCTATCATGCAGATGGAACTCATTGGTCATTCATTCTTCGTTTATAAGGACATCGAAACTAATACAGTATGTGTTGTCTATAAACGTAGAGATGGTGGATATGGTCTTCTTGAAACAGAAGAATAATAAAAAGAAATCTGGCTTTTGGCCAGATTTTTTTAATGTCCTTAAGAAATTCTTTCTTTTCCTTCGTATATATTATTTGAGGGACACAAGATCTCCCTGCATAATATCCTGAGCTTTCATATATTTATCGATATCATTAAGAATTGTTGTTTTCTTAATAGACCATAAAGGAGCTACTAATTCTTCTAATGGTGCATCTCCAGTCAGTCTTTCTATGACTACATGACTTGGAATATATTCTAATTGTCTTGCAACTAAAGAAATATATTCATCTCTTTCTAACATCTTAAAAGGATAATAGAGCTTATAAAGACGACTATTCTGAGTCACATAGAGATTGTGAATCTTAATACCTTGAATATCTAGTTTTCCTACCGCTTTCGCAGTCTCCAACATCATCTCTATTGTTTCATTAGGTAAACCATTAATAATATGCACACAGACTTCTAAATGATGTCTTCTTAACATAGAGAGTCCATCTAAGAATTCTTGATAAGTATGACAACGATTGATTTGTTTTGCGGTAGTATCATGAATAGTCTGTAAGCCTAATTCTATATAGACATCTGTTTTCTTAGATAATTCTTCTAAATAAGCACATATTTCTTCAGTGAGGCAGTCTGCACGTGTCGCAATCGCAATACCAACAACATCCTTCATACCAATAAATGGTTCATAGATCTTCTTTAATTGATCTAAAGAAGCATAGGTATTTGTATATGCCTGGAAGTAGGGAATAAAGACAGCTTCAGGCCACTTTCTTTTCATTACTTCTGCACCTGCTTTAAACTGCTCTAAAAGAGAATCACTATCTAGAATAAAGTCTCCAGAACCTTTCTCAGAACAGAATATACAGCCTCCAAAGCCTTTTGTCCCATCTCTATTAGGACAAGTAAAATGGGCATCTAAAGAGACCTTTGCGACTTTTTTATGATATCTCGTTTTTAAAAAATAATTGTATGTATGATAACGCTTGTTATCTAAAGAATATGGAAAAGGATTCATTTTTTATCACCTGGCTCATTATAACATAAAATGGAGGAAAAAATATGCTAGAACTTAAAGACTTAACTGTGAGTTATGATATTTGTATATTGGATCATGTGAATTATATATTTCCAGATACTGGTTTAGTAGGAATCAAAGGACCTTCAGGCTGTGGAAAGTCTACACTTCTATATTGTTTATGTGGATTACTGCAATATAATGGCACAATTACTTTTAATCATGAAGTGATAGATAAAAAATTTAGTAAGATGATCGGCTTTATTAAACAGAATAATGATCTTATTCCTTCTTATACAGTAGAAGAGAATATCATGACTGGATGTTATTTTGGACAGATTGATTTTGATAAGAAAAAGATGGATAAGATTATTAGACGCTTAAAAATAGAAAAGTTTATGAAAAGATATCCTGATGAACTTTCTATTGGACAGATGAAACGTGTATCTATTGCCCGTGCCTTGTTAAAGGATGCACCTGTACTTTTATGTGATGAACCTACAGGTGCCCTTCATTATAAACAGGCAAAAGAGGTTATGACACTCTTAAAGGAAGTATCTGAAGATCGTTTAGTCATCGTTGTTTCTCATGATACATCTCTATTAGATGAATATGTCGATATACTCATAGAGATGAAGAACCAGACATTACATACAATTAAAGACAATCATATAGATAAAGAAGTACTTATTCCTCAACATAAGAAACACTTCTCTATGCGTTATAGTTTTAAAGAAGTATTGGGAGAAAGAAAGAGACTCGCATTACTCTCACTTTTTCAGATATTAGTCATTGTAACATCTCTAGTGATTATAAGTGGTTTAAATGGTCTTTCTACCTCTATAGAGAAATCTTACAGGGAAGCACCACTTAAAGATATTGTAACTATATCCAGTCATGATGGAGAACCATTGTCTTTAAAAGAAAAAGGTACTAAACATTTTGATATAGAAAGTGGGTATATCAAAGGAGTTAATGCCTTGTTGATTCGTTTACCTAAAAAGACAAAACATATTAAATTAATATCAGGACATCTGCCTCATCATACAAATGAAGTCATTATCACCAATAATTTATCTCATAAACTTAAATCAGAATTCACATGTCACCTCTTAGAAAATGAAACATATAAAGTAGTGGGAGTAATAGAAGATAATTTCTACCAAGATCAATTGGTTTGTTTCCATCATGATATAGATAAAAAATATCCAGATTTATTAAGAGATGACAAAATAGATGTAGTCACAAAGGATCCTGAAACTCTTATTAAACGTTATGAAAAGAACTATGAAGTAGATAATGATGTATATATGAAGAAGATGAGTTATGGAACACTTATTTCTATTGGTCGTATGATTGCGTTAGTTTATATGATGATTAGCTTATTTGTGGCAATAGAACTTACAAAAACAGTCTTCTCTTCTTTATATTTAGAAAGAAGCCGTTCTCTTGCTTTGAAAATTTCTATGGGTGCATCTTATAAACAATTACAGCGTGAATCAAAGATAGAAATACTTATTATAGGCACATTTATTTACTCTCTCAGCATAGTGATGTTTATTATTATTCTTTCTATTCTCCCGCTCACATCCTTTAAGAGTTATTTCCATTTTACCTGTCTTGCATCTCCTTATTATTTCTATATTATTTTCTATTTTCTCTATCTTCTTATACTCATACTTTCTGCATCTGCACCGTTTATTCGTATTAAGAAAGAAAGTATAGTCTCATTACTCAGGGAGGAATAATATGATTCAACTTAAATCAATCAACAAGCGTTATCTACATGAACATGTCTTAGAAAACATTACTTGTACTCTTCCTGATACAGGATTTGTATCACTTGTTGGGCCAAGTGGATGTGGGAAAAGTACTTTACTTCATATTATTGCTGGACTAGATCATGATTACTCAGGAGAAGTGATATATGAGAAGAATAAGAAAGTTTCTATCATTTTTCAGGACTTTCATCTTATACCTTGGCTTTCTATTAATAATAATATACGTCTCTATGACTACTTTCATAAATCATCCTATACATTGGATGAAACATTAACTAAACAATTTAAGAATACTTCAGTTAATGATCTTTCCTTAGGACAAAGACAACGAACAGCGATAGAGCGTGCACTTTATTATGATCCAGATATTATTCTATGTGATGAACCAACAGCTTCACTTGATCCAGATAATGCAGAGAGAGTATTAAAGATGTTGAAGCAGCGTTCTCATTCTTCTCTTGTATTATTTGTATCCCATGATAAAGCATCAGTAAAACAATATAGTGATCGTATTATAGAGATGAAGGATGGATGTATTATAAAGGATACACTTATTCAAAAGACAGAAAGTTATCCTAAAGAGAATCATAGTAATAATAAAAGGTGTTATTTTCCTATACTTAAATTAACTATCCAATCATTCTTAAGTAGTCGTAAAAGATTTTTTCAGATGTCATTTTCTCTATCTATCGCATTATTATGTTTGATGATGACTTTTACCTTTACATTCTCTTTTCGTAATACTATTTATCAATATCTTTCTTCATTGATTCCACAAAAGTCTATTACTTATAAATTACGTAATGATGATCCGCTCTCTTTAACTCATTTCAATGAAGCATCCTATCATTATTTAAATCTTGATGATTATGATCTCATGGGAATCTCTCATAATAGTCAAAGATATCAGAAGAATGAAGTTCTGTTTATATCTGATGACTCGTCCTATACCACTCATTATATATATGGTAGAGCTCCACAAAATAATGATGAAATTGCGGTACCTCTCTCTACTGCAAGAAAGCTTGCACAAAAGAATAAGGTCAATACATTACTTAATACAACTTGGACAATCTATTATAAGCATCAATTAAAGATAAAAGGAAAAGAAGTAAAGATAGTTGGTATTTCTCCACAAACCTATAATTATGATGCCTTTTATATGTATGAATATGCCAATTATCATTGGATAGAGTCTATCTTTAATCAAACACCGACTGCAAGATATGGTATGCTGAAATATAAGGAAGATAAATCCATTATAGATTCTTTAAAAAAGAATTATCCTGAATATGAGTTTAAAGCAATGGGGGAATCGACTCAAAAAACTTTTAATCAGAATATGAATAGAATCCAGATGGTTCTAGTGGTATTCTCTATTCTCACAATACTTTCTTCTATATTTATGATTATGGAAATCATGATTCTTCATGCGATGCATTTAAAGAAGGATCATGCCATCATGAAGGCCTATGGTGAAAAGAAGATACACATTTTCAAGATATCTTTCTATCAATGTTTGATTCTTCATTCTTATAGCTATGTGACAGCATCTCTCATATTACTTGGTATTATGAAGATAATGAATCAAATAATCCCACAGATTACAGACTTTCCTATGCATATCACTTTCCAGCCTCTTATTATGTTGATATTGTGGATTGGTTCTTTCTTATTAGTTTGTTTCTCTACACTATTTAGTATTCTTTATATTATCAAACTCAATCCATCCCGCATCCTTAAAATGAGATGATACTTCTTGCAAATAATGGGAAATTATGATAAGGTGTGTAAGTATATGAAAGTCAAGGAACTAGAGTAGTAGATGGTCATACTTTTTAAGAGAACTTATGGCTGGTGTGAATAAGTAAAGTCATCCATTGAACTCGCTAGGGAGATGGGTCTGTGATAAGCAGATCACGTATTGCTGCGTTAAAGCATTAAGCGCATGAATCAGTCTTCATGAACTAAGGTGGTACCGCGAGTTCTCGTCCTTAGACATGAGGACTTTTTTTATTTTAAAAGTGGAGGAGACAAAATTATGACTTATGATCATAAGATAGCAGAAAAGAAATGGCAGAAATACTGGGAAGAGAATAAGACATTCGAAACAGATGTTTATGATTTCTCAAAGCCTAAATACTATGCCTTAGACATGTTCCCTTATCCATCAGGACAAGGTCTTCATGTTGGACATCCAGAAGGATATACAGCAACTGACATCATGTCAAGAATGAAGAGAATGCAGGGATATAACGTATTACATCCAATGGGATTTGACTCATTTGGTTTACCTGCTGAACAGTATGCAATCAAGACAGGTAACCACCCTGAAGGATTTACATTAAAGAATATTCAGACTTTCACTAAACAGTTAAAGATGTTAGGTTTCTCATTTGACTGGGATAAGCAGGTATCTACTTGTGATCCTAGCTTCTATAAATGGACTCAGTGGATTTTCAAACAGTTATATGAAGATGGTTTAGCTAGATATGTAGATATTCCTGTTAACTGGTGTGAAGAATTAGGTACAGTACTTGCAAACGATGAAATCATCGATGGTAAGAGTGAACGTGGTGGATTCCCTGTTATTCGTAAGAATATGAAACAGTGGGTTATTGATATCCCTAAATATGCTGAAAGATTACTTGCAGGATTAGAAGAAGTTGATTGGCCAGAATCTACTAAAGAAATTCAGAGAAACTGGATTGGTAAATCAATCGGTGCTCATGTTGATTTTAAGGTAGATGGTTATGATGATAAATTCACAGTATTCACAACACGTTGTGATACATTATTTGGAGCTACTTATTGTGTATTAGCACCAGAACATGAATTAGTAGAAAAGATTACGACTCCTGATAAGAAGGATGAAGTAAAAGCTTACTTAGATGTATGTGCAACTAAGTCAGAACTTGAAAGAACTGAATTAAATAAAGAAAAGACTGGTGTCTTCATTGGTGCTTATGCAATCAACCCAGTAAATGGTAAGAAGATTCCAATCTGGATTTCTGACTATGTATTAGCTGGTTATGGAACAGGTGCTATCATGGCTGTTCCTGCACATGATGATCGTGACTATGCTTTCGCAAAGAAGTTTGGTATCGATATTATTCCAGTATTAGAAGGTGGAGATGTTACTAAGGAAGCATGGACACAGGATGGTGTACATATTAACTCTGACTTCTTAAATGGCTTAGATAAGCAGGAAGCAATCGATAAGATGTTAGACTGGTTAGAAGAACATCATTGTGGTTCTAAGCATGTTAACTATCGTTTAAGAGAATGGATCTTCGCAAGACAGAGATATTGGGGTGAACCAATTCCAATCATTAACTTTGATGATGGAACATCTGTTGCATTAAGTGATGATCAGTTACCACTTATCTTACCTGAACTTGAAGATTATAGTCCATCAAAGACAGGGTCTTCTCCATTAGATAAGGCTGTTGACTGGGTTAATGTAGAAGTAGATGGTAAGAAGGGTAAGAGAGAAACAAGTACAATGCCTGGTTCTGCAGGATCTTCTTGGTACTTCTTAAGATATATTGATCCACATAACGATAAGGCTATTGCAGATCCAGAATTATTAAAGCATTGGATGCCAGTTGATTTATATGTTGGTGGACCAGAACATGCAGTAGGACACTTATTATATTCACGTATGTGGAATAACTATTTATATGATAAGGGTATCGTACCAGTTAAAGAACCATTCAAGAAGCTATACCATCAGGGTATGATTCTTGGTCCAAATGGTGTGAAGATGTCTAAGTCAAAGGGTAATGTTATTAATCCAGATGATATTGTAGAAGCATATGGTGCAGATACATTACGTTTATATGAAATGTTTATGGGTCCTCTTGAAGCATCTAAACCTTGGAGTGAAACAGGTGTGGAAGGTTCAAAGAAATGGTTAGAACGTGTTTATAGACTGTTTGTTGAATCTGATAAGTTAACTGATACAAATGATGGTTCATTAGACTTCGTATATCACTCAACAGTTAAGAAGGTGACTGAAGACTATGAAAACCTTGGCTTTAATACTGCTATTTCACAGATGATGATCTTCATCAATGAAGCATATAAGGCCAAAGCAGTTTATAAGCCATATGCAGAAGGTATCGTTAAGATGCTTTCATGTATTGCACCTCATATCTGTGAAGAAATGTGGGAAAAACTTGGCCATGAAGGAACAATTGCTTATGAAGCATGGCCAACATATGAAGAAGACAAGCTTGTTGTATCTACAATTGAAATTGCAGTACAGGTAAATGGTAAAGTACGTGGACGTTTATCTATTAATAAGGATCAGGAAGCTGAATCTGTTAAACAGCAGGCATTAGAACTTGAAAATGTTAAGGCACATACTGATGGTAAAGAAATTAAGAAAATCATTTATGTTCCTAACAAGATTGTAAATATTGTAGTTAAATAATTCGTTAAGGCATCTCTCACTTAGGAGATGTCTTTTTTGTTGGATAAATGAATGATTTTTTATGATAGCGAAAGAGGATATGTTATAATAATATCAAGGAGGCGATATAGTATGGAAATGAAACATCATTTAAGAAAGATGACATTTGAAGGTAAAAGTTATAATGTTTTAACGGATGAAGAATTAGAAGACTTAATTGTTTCTGAGATTTATGATAGAAAATATAAAGAGGGAAATGTAGAACTAGTAGATTTTGATCAATTTGTGAAAGATCGAGAAGAAAAATATGGCTTATAAAGTTTTTCTTGATAAAGAAGTTATCTATAAATTAGATCAAATTGATAAGTATTGCATAAATCATTATAATAACTATTCTTTTGGGAAGAAGCTGTTTAATCAGATTGAAAGAGTACGAAGTACTATTCAATATAATCCTAGGTTATATCCTGAAATAAGACCTTATCATCATAAAATAGTATTAAGTGGGTTAGGATATAAGCTTTATTATATTGTTGATGATTATAACAGTGTGATTGTTATCTATAGATTAATGAAATTTTATGAAAGGTATTAGAAAGATGGTATTGATGAATATCATCTTTTTGTATGCTAAGAAATTACAACAGAAAGCTCATTTGTACTTTGTTGTTCTGCTAAGTAGTAGTTATATAAATAAGGAAAATGGTACAAGTGGCAAAGTAAACTACTTCGATTTAATTCGATGATTAGGAGGATGAATTAAAAGGTGTTCAGTTTTCCATATAGATGAAGGACACTTAATAAATTTGAAAGAGGAAATTTATTTTTGGTTACAGGTTATAATTATGGTATAATTATCCCATAATTAGGAGGTGCTAAAGATGCCACAAATCATTCCAATTAAAGATTTGAAGAAAACTTCGGAAATTTCTGAGATGTGTCATACTACAAATGAACCTGTATTTATTACCAAAAATGGTTATGGAGATATGGTGATTATGAGTATGGAAGTATATGAAGAAACAATGAAAAAATTAGATATATACAGAAATATTGAAATCTCTGAAGAACAAGTGAAGAATGGTCAGGTAAAAGATGCCAAGAAATCACTTGAAAACATGAGGGCAAAATATGAGCTATAGGCTAAATATTACTAAAAATGCAGATGAACTGGTGGATCATCTTGTTTACTACTTGATTTATTGTTTAAAAAATAAACAAGCTGCTAGACATCTGTTAGATGGCATTGATATGATTTATGACAATCTGATTGAGAATCCATATCAATATCCACTATGCATTGATCAATATTTAGCTAAAAAGTATTACAGAAATGCAATTGTTTCTCAAATGAATTACAGTGTTGTTTATGATATTAAAGATAATGAAGTAAATGTTTTAGGTATATTTCATCAGCTTGAAAATATTAGAGATAAACTTTAATGGTATGTTACTATAGTAGAATTAATGTATCATAAAAGGCGGATTTATTTAATGCTTCATTAGAAGATATAATGAATGGAGTTCAAACGTATCGTAATCCTAAGTTGGTTCATATATTTGATAAATTGGAAATGATAGAAAACTTTGGAACGAGGATACCTAGAACAATCTATAGTTATGAAGATTATGATATTCAACCTGAATTTAAAATAACTAATAATTTTTTTGTGGTTACTTTACCAAATATCAATTTTTACAATGAATTAGAAAGTGGCCAAGTAAATACGAAAAATAACGCTAATGGCCGATTAAATGACCGAATAAATGCGCAAAATAAGACAGATGGCCTATTAAATGCCCAAGAAAATGAACAGAATAATATGGATGATCAATTTAATGAAAGTATTAGTGAATTAGGAAAAGAAATCTTAATGATTATTATGCAGAATCCAGGGATTAGAATCCCAGAAATAGTAATTAAATTGTCTGAACGAGATAAAATAGTCAGTTATTCTAAAATTAGAAATGGTATTAGAAGAAATCTTCTAGATTATGTTGAACATAGAGGATCAAAAAAATCAGGTAGATATTATTTGAAAGATAAGTTTTAGAAATATAAGAAAAGGCAATAGAGGATGACTAAGCCATCTCACTATTGCCTTTTAGTAATGCATGTATTTTTATTTTATATGATATATAAAGCAGTATTGCTGCACCTGTCCAAGCAAGTACTTCTGCTAGATAAATCCCATTCTGTCCTAAGAATATAGGAAAGATGAGGGCAACACTTACACGAATAAATAGTTCCACAATACCTGATACCATTGGAATAAATGTATTCTCCATTCCCTGTAATGCACTTCTATATGAATGAAGCATATATAGAATTGGTAGACATACAGCCATAATAAAGAGATACTTATAAGAAATAGTAAGTACCTTATTAATCTGATCAGGTGTACCTGAAATAAAGAGTAATAAGATATGCTTACCAAATAGAACCATAGAACTACCAATAATCACTGAAGTACAGAATGATAAGAAGGCAGCCTGTGCGACACCTTTTTTAATACGTTCATACTGCTTAGCACCAAGGTTCTGACTATTGAATGTTGTAATAGCATAACCAAATGAAATAGCGGCTACTTCTAATAAACCGTATAACTTATTTGTGGCAGTAAATCCCGCAATAAATAAGAATCCAAAACGATTGACTACTGACTGTACCATAATACCACCAATAGAAATAATGAGGTTCTGGAAGGCAAGAGGTGAACCTAACTGTAATAAGTTCTTGATGATCTTTTTTTCAAACTTAAATTTAGTGAGTTCTAACTTGAATGGTAATTCCTTCTTTAACATATAGAGACAGAATATTGCAGTTAAGAATTGTGCTAATAATGTTGCAATCGCAGCACCTGCAATACCCCATTTAAATACCACTACAAATAATAAATCTAAACAGATATTTGTGATTGCTCCTCCAATCATTGCTAGTAATGGTGTACGGCTATCACCTAAAGAACGTAATATACTAGAAAAACAGTTATAAAACATTGTGATAGTCAAACCACTGGACATGATTCTTAAATACGTAATAGAACCTTGAATAACGTTAGATGGTGTATTCAATAGAGTTAATAATGGAACGATAGATAATTCTGCAACAACTGTTGTAAGGATAGAAAAGAAAGCACATAAGAAGAAAATCATATGCATAGATCTTTTCATATTTCCATAATCTTCAGCTCCAAAAGTACGTGAGATACGAATAGAGAATCCCTGTGTAAAGCCCATTACAATTCCTAAAATAGCCCAGTTGATCCAGTCTGCAGCGCCTAGACTCGCCAAGGCATTAACCCCTAAGAACTGTCCTACAATCATTGTATCTACCATTGTATATAATTGCTGCAAGATATTACCTAACATAAGTGGTAATGCGAATAAGAATATAAGCTTTAATGGTTTTCCTTTAGTCATGTTCTTCATGTTTATTTCCCTCCACACAATGCGATTATCATATCATATTATTTATGACTAACTCTAGAGGGAATTTTCAATAATTAAGAAAGTATTAATAATTGATAGGAATGTAAATGATATAATGATGCATAAGAGGGGATATTTATGAATATATTAGTTGTAGATGACGAGAAAGAGATTACAGATTTAATACAAATCTATTTAGAAAATGAGAATTTTACTGTATATAAGTACTATTCTAGTCAGGATGTATTAAGAGATATTGATGATTTAAAGATTGATTTAGCTATCTTAGATGTGATGATGCCTGATATGGATGGTTTTTCTTTATGCAATACATTAAGAAGAAAGTATAAGTTTCCTATTATTTTTGTAACCGCAAAGGTAGAGGATATTGATAAAATCAATGGTTTAAGTATTGGTGCAGATGATTATGTCACAAAGCCATTCCAGCCATTAGAACTTGTTGCACGAGTCAAAGCACAGCTAAGACGTTATAAGAACTATAATGAAAAAGAAGAAAAGAATGAAATAGATTTTAGAGGAATACGTATTAATAATGATACAAGAGAATTCTATTTTAAGGAAAAGAAGATAGAACTAACTAAAACAGAATTTGCGATATTATGGGAATTATGTCTTCATAGAGGAAATGTTGTAAAGAGTGATGACTTATTTTTAAAGGTCTGGGAAGAAGATTATTATAAGAGAGATAATAATACAATCATGGTGCATATTAGACACTTACGTGAAAAGATGCATGATGGTGGAAGAAATCCTAAATATATAAAGAAAGTTTATGGAGTAGGCTATAAGATTGAAAAATAAAGGATGGATGATATGGAAACTAATACGATCTTAAAGAAGATTTATAAACGTACACTATTACAATATATAGCTTATACAGTAGGGCTGTTAGTTGTTTTTGTATTGGCAGTCTATCTAGCTGCTTTTTTTGATTTTCAATGGGTCTATGATTTTGATTCTAATATTTATACGTTTCTAGCGTTCTTTTATAATATTGTGAAGAATCCACTCTCGCTTCTGTTGTTTTTATTAATCTGTATAGTGATTTCTTTTGCGTTTATAATTCATCATCTTTATAAACAGACATCCTATTATATGGATGCATTGACTCATGCATCTCATGAATTAATAGATAAGAGTGTAGACTATATCACATTACCAGAAGAACTTTATGATATAGAAAGACGATTTAATGAACTAAAGAGTGAATCAATAAAGAATGAGAGACTTGCAAGAGAAAGTGAACAGAAGAAGGATGAACTCATTGTTTATTTAGCTCATGATATTAAAACACCATTGACTTCTATGATTGGTTACTTATCTTTATTAGATGAAATTAAAGATATGCCTGATACTCAAAGAGAGAAGTATATTAATGTTGCATTAGATAAATCTTATCGCTTAGAAGATCTCATTAATGAATTATTTGAAGTAGCTCGTTATAATTCAGAAAAGATTATTCTAGAAAAAGAAGATTTAGATATTCGTCTGATGCTCGAACAAATCATTGATGATTTCTATCCTGTATTAGTAGAACAGGAAAAGAATATCCATCTTAATCAAGATGAAGATATCATATTATATGGTGATGCGGATAAACTTAGCAGAGTCTTTAGTAATGTGATTAAGAATGCGATTAGCTATAGTAAGGATCATACTGATATCAATATTGATGTTCATAGTACGCATGATGATGTCATTATTAAAGTCATCAATAAAGGAAAAGAAATACCTAAAGAAAAACTAAATCGTATATTTGAAAACTTCTATCGTTTAGATTCAGCACGTACTTCAAGAACAGGTGGAAGTGGTTTAGGTCTCGCTATTGCCAAGGAAATAGTGGAACTTCACCATGGTTCTATCTTTGCATCAAGTAATAAAGAAGAAACAGTCTTCACAATTACTCTTCCAAAAAATTAAGAAGTTCATAAGAATTCTATAAGAATGTATTAAAGAAGCATCTTCATTTGTATTGGTAAAATACAAGTAATAAAGATGCTTTTTTAAGGAGATGAAAACATATGAAAAAAATAATCATTGTATTGCTTTGTGTATTCTCAATTCTTATAGGTCATATAGCTTATAATATAAGTGGTGGTGTAAGTGGACTAAGAGAAGATATTGGTTTAGAAATAAAAGCGCGTTTTAATTCTAAACTACGTACTATATTAAATAATAAGGATCAATATCCTGATGCAATGATTCAATCACTTTATCGTAATGAAGAACTTATTGATTTTGTTTACAACTATCCAAGTAAAAAAGGACATGTTTATACAGATACAATAGGTGCAGTCACAAAAGGACATTATCCTCTCTTACTTCAATATGATCAAAGATGGGGCTATGGAAAGTATGGATATAATGTGATTGGTATGAATGGCTGTGGTCCTACGAGTGCGGCAATGATTATTGCAGGATTAACAGGAAGAAATAACATCACCCCTTTAGATGTGGCATCATATGCATATAGTCATGGCTATTATCAAGATGAAACATCCTGGTCTTTCTTTACTGAAGGTATGAAACATTATGGTATTCATGGAAGAAACATACCCCTCTCTTATTCTTCTATGAAGAATGAAATCATGAATGGTAGACCTCTTATTTGCAGTATGAAACCAGGAGACTTTACTACTACAGGACATCTTATTGTGATTAGAGGAATGAAGCAGGGGATGTTTATTGTGAATGATCCTAACTCTATAAAAAGAAGCAATCGTTTATGGAGTTATGATACTCTTTCTAAACAGATTAGAAATATATGGTCGTTCTCAAGATAGAATATCTTGGAAATGATTTTCTATAGAACTTAAAGGGAAAATACAGCTAATTGAATGCAAATGTAAGGTTATGATATAATGTGGGTGTAATAAATCGGAGTTTGAAGCGGAGGTGTATTATGAATATAGGATTTTGGTCGTGTATAATTTTGGTAATACCATTTC
>NZ_FR898819.1:3300-3650 GCF_000437715.1 Catenibacterium sp. CAG:290 | reverse complement strand
TGCTAAAACAACACTTGCTTTTGTAGATAATGATGAAACAGGAGACCGTAGCTTCTCTTTCTATAGAAAGCCAGGCGCAGATATGATGCTTAGGGAAGACGAAGTAAATTATGAATTAATTGATAACTGCCGTATCTTCCACTTTGGCTCTTTGTCTATGACGGATGAGCCAGTAAGATCTGCTACTTATGCGATGGTTGATTATGCAAAAAAGAAAAATAAGATTATTTCTTTTGACCCTAACTTAAGACCACCTTTATGGAAAAATGAAGATCTTGCAGCTAAACAGATCTGGTATGGTATTGAACAATGCGATATCTTAAAGATTGCGGATAATGAGATTGAATGGC
>NZ_FR898819.1:2567-3243 GCF_000437715.1 Catenibacterium sp. CAG:290 | reverse complement strand
GATAAGGGAATTGACATCATTAGACAAAGAACACATGCAAAACTCATCAATGTCACACTTGGTCCAAATGGTAGTATCGCTTACTATGGTGATTTAAAAGTATTTATGGAGCCTTATTTAAATAAGGATACGATTGAAACAACAGGTGCAGGTGATACATTTGGAGCCTGTGCACTTCATGCAGTACTTAAGCATGGCTTGGACAATGTGACTGAAGAAGATTTAAAAGAAATGCTTCAGTTTGCGAATGCAGCAGCTTCTTTAATTACAACTAAGAAGGGTGCATTAAGAGTAATGCCAGAAGAAAAAGAAATAAAAGAATTAATAAATACATACTAAAAGTTGGCACGTCAATTGCAGTATATATAAGTGAAAAGAAAAAAGAAAGGAGAAAATATAAAACAGAAAACTTAAAAGTTGGCATGACAATTGCAACTTATATAAGTGTAAGGGGGGATATGAAAATGAGACATATTTTAATAGCCACACATGGCTTGCTTGCTTCAGGTGCAAGATCAACAATGGAATTCTTAATCGGTAATGTAGATAACGTAGACTATATTACAGCTTATGTAGATGGACAGAAACCTATCAATGAGCAGATTGAAGAATATTTTGCAAAGATTCCACAGGAAGACGAAGTAGTTATCTTTACTGATATTAAGGGTGGAAGTGT
>NZ_FR898819.1:2230-2551 GCF_000437715.1 Catenibacterium sp. CAG:290 | reverse complement strand
TATTAAGGGTGGAAGTGTAAATCAGAAGATGATTCCATATTGTGTAAGGGAAAACACTTTCTTGGTATCAGGATTCAATTTAGCTGTTCTTATTGAAGTCACTATGACTCCAGAAAAACTTACTAACGAGTTCTTAAAGGCTAAGATTGAAGAAGCTAGAGAACAGTTATGCTTAGTAGAAATTGAAAAAAACAACACAGAAGAAAACGATGACGATTTTCTTCTATAAGAAAGAGAGGAAAAGAAAATGATTGTTTGTTTAAGAGTTGACGAAAGATTAATTCATGGACAGGTTGCTATGACTTGGACAAAGGAACTAAA
>NZ_FR898819.1:0-2190 GCF_000437715.1 Catenibacterium sp. CAG:290 | reverse complement strand
GGTTTAGTTGTTGCAAGTGATGAAGCAGCATCAAACGAATTACAGAAGATGTCATTAAAGATGGCAGTGCCAGAAGGTATTAAATGTATTATTAAATCAGTAGAAGGCGTTTCATCAATCTTAGATGATCCTAGATCAGAAAAGATGCGCTTAATGGTTCTTGTGCCAACAGTACGTGATGCTGTTACTTTATGTAAGAAATACAAGAATATTGAAATGGTTAACGTAGGTAATGCTGGAAAGATGACTTCAGGAGAAAAAATTACTTTAACTAAGGAAGTTATGCTTACTAAGGAAGAATTAGACGCATTAAAAGAATTAGTTGAATTATATCCAGATACATTCTTCCAGGGTACACCTTCAATGGAAAAGAAGCTTGCTACAAACGTATTAAAAAATTTATAAGAGATAGGAGAGAGTTATTATGTTAAACGCATTTTTCGTCGCATTGGCAGTATTCGTAGGCGTTGGAGGACACGAATTATTCGGTATGGTCATGTTAAGTAGACCAATCGTTGTTGCACCTCTTACTGGTTTATTGCTAGGAGATGTTCAGACAGGTTTATTAGTTGGAGCATCTTTAGAATCAATCTTTATGGGAGTTGTCAATGTAGGTATTTCAAGTACTGCTGAGCCAGCTCTAGCTGCAGGTCTTGCTACAGCCTTCACAATTCAGATGGGTGGAAATGTTGGTACTATTATTCCAATCGTATTCCCACTTGCTGTATTAGGTCTTCAGTTCATGAACTTTATTTTCTCATTCGTTATTGGTCCATTCGCACCAAAATTTGAACAGCTAGCTTTAGAAGGTAAAGATAAATCAATCACAGCCCTTCACTTTGGTTTATGGGTATTACACTATGGTTTATATGCTTTAATTCCATTCTTTGCTGTATGGTTAGGATCTGATGTTGTACAGACAATCTTACAGTCAATCCCTAAGGTTATTATGAATGGTTTAACAGTTGCAGGTAACATGCTTCCTGCTGTAGGTATGGCTATGTTATTACAGATGCTATGGGATAAGAAAATAGGTATTTACTTTATTTTTGGATTTGTTGCAGTGGCTTATTTAAAATTACCATTAATCGCAATCGCAGTATTAGGTGTCGTTATCGCATTTGTAACAGCACAGCGTGATATGCAGTTAAAAGATATGATGGCTAAACCAGCTGTCGTAAATACTACAGCTAATGACAGTGAAGAGGAGGACTTTTTCGCATGAAACTAATGAATAACATTGATAAAGAAGAAAAGAAATTAATCAGAAAGATGTTCTGGAGATCAGGTGCTATGTATGCATCTGTTAACCCAGTTACTATGGGTGGTGCAGGTTTCTGTTATGCTATGATTCCATTCATCAACCATTTCTATAAGAATGATGAAAAGAAAAGACGTGAAGCTCTTGCAAGACATGTCTCTTACTTCAGTACTACAGTACCTCTTGCATCATTTGTAATGGGTATTGCTGGTTCAATGGAAAAAGAAAACAGTGAAAAACCAGACTTTGATGCTAATGCAATTGGTTCTATTAAAACAAGTTTAATGGGTCCTTTAGCTGGTATTGGTGACTCATTATTCTGGGGTGTATGGAGAGTAGTTTGTGCAGGTCTTGCTATTGGTTTTGCTAATGCTGGTAACATCCTTGCTCCAATTATCTTCTTAGTATTATTTAACGTACCAAACTTCCTATGCAGATACTATGGTGCATGTTTAGGATACTCTTTAGGTGCTAAGTATATTGAAAAATTATATGCTAATGGCATGATTGAAATCCTTACAAAGGCAGCTGGTATTGTTGGTTTAATCATGGTAGGTGCTATGACAAGCAATACTGTTATCTTTAAAACAGTTCTTGAATTCAAGATGAAGGGACAGTCTTTAATGAATGTTCAATCAGCTCTTGATAGTATCTTTAAAGGTATCGTTCCATTATTAATGACATTTGGCTGCTATAAGCTATTAAACAAGAAAGTCAACGTTATCGCTATTATCTTTGGTATCGTTGCATTAGGAATCGTTTTATCACTATTAGGTATTTGCTAATAAATACCGCAGGAGGTCGCTTTGAATACAATGAAATGCAATCCATTCTATATGCTAAGAATCAAGAATGGAATCTATAGTACAGACAACACAATCAGTTATTATCGCAATAAGCTTCCAGATGATACATTCTCATTTGATTCG
>NZ_FR898818.1:0-2515 GCF_000437715.1 Catenibacterium sp. CAG:290 | reverse complement strand
CATAGAAGAAAGAACACCGGCTTCTATACCAATGCCTGGTGCAATTACACCACCAATGAAAACACCTTTCTCTGTAATAACATCATAAGTAGTCGCTGTACCAAAATCAATAACTAAGCATGGACCACCATAAGTATAATAAGCCCCTGCCGCATCTACCAAACGGTCTGAACCAAGAGTAGATGTATGATCAATTTGAATATTGATGCCCGTTTTCACACCTGGGCCGACAAATAGTGGTCTAATATGAAAGTATTTAATAATGGAACTTGAGAAAGAATAGTTGATTTTGGGTACAACAGAACTAATAATAACATCTTTCACATCTTCTACATTCAAGTGAGATGCTTGAAGGTATGAATGAAGCATTAAGCCATATTCATCTGATGTACGTTCCATACGTGTTGTCATACGAAAACGACCTACTAAATGATCTTCTTTGTAAACACCAATAGTAATATTTGTATTACCGATATCTATAACCAATAGCATTCTTATTTCTTAGCTCCTATTTTCATACATTCTTTTAAGATAATATAGCTTAGATCTGATTTAGACATCTTATCGATATCCTTCATAGAATCCTGAGTAATAATAGTAACAACATTTGTATCACCCTGAAATCCTGCACCCTCTGTTTTAAGATGGTTCGCAATAATCAGATCACATTGTTTTTTATTTAATTTCTTTGATGCATTTTCAATTAAATCTTGTGTTTCCATCGCAAATCCACATATCACTTGATGCTCAACTTGATGATGCCCTATATAATCAAGGATATCTGGATTCTTTTTTAGTTTAAGAATAAGTTCATTGTCATTTTTCTTAATCTTTTCTGTAGATGTTTCTACAGGTGTATAGTCAGCTACTGCAGCTGACATAATAATATAGTCATAATGTGTATGATGTCTTTTTACACATTCAAATAAATCCTGGGCACTTGTAATAGATTGATTGATGATATAAGGTACTGGCTTTAATGATGTAGGTCCATGAATTAATCGTACCGTAGCGCCAAGTATAAATGCTGCACGGGCAATTGAGTATCCCATTTTACCTGATGAATGGTTTGTAAGAAAACGTACAGGATCTAAAGATTCTTGAGTTGGTCCTGCAGTGACTAATACCTTTTTACCTTGTAATGGATGGTCACTGAGTGCATATTCCATCATTAAATGAAGATGATCATAATCTGCAAGTTTACCTTTACCTGTGTCACCGCAGGCAAGAAGTCCTACAGCAGGATCTACAAATAAGACACCATCATCCTTTAGAGTCTGGATATTACGCTGAGTGGCTTTATTTTCATACATGTGAACATTCATTGCAGGCGCAATGAGTTTAGGACATGTAGCTGCTAAAAAAGCAGCTGTTAACATATTGTCCGCTATACCATTTGCACATTTCGCAATTGTAGTTGCACTTGCTGGTACAATCATAAACAAATCAGCATCCTTGACAATATCTACATGTGTAATACATCCAGGATTATCATCAAAGACATCAATATATGTTTTCTTCTTTGTGAGAGCAGAAATAGAAGTTGGTGAGACAAACTTAGCTGCACTTGTAGTGAGCATGACTTCAATTTCATATTTTTCTTTCACTAGATCACTAATGAACTGTACAGTCTTAAATGCCGCAATAGAACCAGTAATCCCTATAATCAATTTTTTCATCTATTAATACCCTCTTTTCATTTATAATTTATCCACGCTTCATTAAAGCGAAGAGAGGTTTTGTGACAATCACCACAATCACTACACCTACAAAAGCTTCAAGTAGGCTCTGTGTGCTTGATACAGCTAAGAAGTAACTTCCAAGCTTACTTGCATCCTGTCCAATCGCTTTTGCATAAGATGTACCAAATAATGCCCAGATACCACCTAATACAAGTACAGTATTAGTTAAAGCACCTAAGAATGCAGCCACTGCAGTTGCAATAGTCTGCTGTTTATCCTTAAGTAATTGATAAATAGAACCTGATACAAACCCAATCATTACTCTTGGGACAATCGCAATAACTGCGCTGAGTACTGAGCCACTAATAAATGGTGAGAAGACGAAAGATGTAACAGTTGGCTGCATTGTGTTCATTAATAATGAAGATAAACCAAATACAAGACCAATAAGACATCCCTGCTTAGTACCTAATACAATAGCCGCAATAATAACTGGAACATGAAGCAATGTTGCTCTTAAAGGTCCAATAGGGATAAATCCTAAAAATGGTACCATGACCATAACTGCTTCAATCGCAATAAATAATGCAAGCAATGTGAGATTCTTTGTTTTTTTGTTATTCATTTGTTTCCTCCACTGTCATTTGCATACGCAATATGACGTAAATATAGTTTTGCCAGCAGAATATTAAGTTAGCTCCTAAATAGGTAGCCACAGGGCATATCCTACACAGCAAAACCATTATATACTCATTTTTTGGAAATGAAAAGCATTACATTTTCCTATACTAGATGTCTCTGATTCCAATGTGATAATGTCTCAATGTATCCAA
>NZ_FR898817.1:0-3488 GCF_000437715.1 Catenibacterium sp. CAG:290 | reverse complement strand
ATAAGCATAAAATTTGCATTATCTGTGAAGGCAATGAGGAATATGAGTATCTTAAGCGTAATAGGTTCGATCCATATTTATATGTAATGCAAATTTTTCTTGGCTAATTTTTTGAGAAATTCGTAATTGTTTAATTGCCATGCCAAAATATAATTGAATATTCATAAAATCACCTCTTTTTTATCATAAAATTAAGAAGATTATAAGACAACGGATTATAAGTCACAAATTGTATTGGCACATAAATTAAAATGGAGTAGCAGCTATTGACAAAATGAATAAAAACTGATAAATTTAATAAAAACAATGAAGCTGCTAAAAAAAGCAGCTAGAAAGGAGACGAAATGAATATTAACAAACAATTGTTGGAGGCTGCAAATCTTAATCCAACAAAAAATAGTAGACAAGAATATATTTTTACGTTATGTGAGTATATAGAAAAGAATGAATTAACATTGCCTTTATATCAAAGAGATGTTAGTTGGACATTGGCAAAATGTGTTGAATTGTTAAATTATCAACTTTTAAGTAAATCTCCCATATCTGCAATCTCCATTAACATAATAAATAATACAGAAAAGGAATTTGCAGTACCACAAGTTTCTTTTATAGAAAGGGAATTACTTTCTGAAACTGTAAGAGGGCAGATGTCTGTTGTAGATGGGCAACAGAGGTTAACGACAAATTATAAAGCATATTGCAATCATCCAGATTTAAAAAGTGTAGTGTTAGATTTAGGAAAGGGAGAATTTGTTATAAACGCAGAAGCATATCGGAAAAATCAGGTACCAGTTGGTGTGCTCTTGAATAAAGATGATAACAAACTAATTACTTATACAGAAAAAAATAAAGCTTTGGCATCACCAATGGTAGTAAATGCGTTACTACAGATTAGAAATAAAATAAAGACTTACCAATATACAATTAATTTTGCAACAGATCTTACCGAAGATGAGCAGATTAACTGGTTTGAGGTCTTGAATAATGCAGGAAGTCGTGTAAGTATTATTCAAATGAGATTTTCTAAATTGAAAGCACATGGTATTGATGTGTATACACAATATACGCATGTATATCGTAATAAGGTACAGGAATATGGATATGATTTTTTTACACCGCAGAAGACAAATGTTTCATATTCAATTGCAGCATTAAATCCAGCGTATGAAGTGCTTGTTTCCGGTAAACATTCGAATAATTTTGCACCTATTTCATCTGACACAAAAGAAAATCAGCTTTGCAACTTAGAGCCAGATAAATTAAAAGAATGCTTTGAAATGACATTAGAAGCATTGGAAAGAGCTTTGAAGTTTATAGAAAATAATGATTTGGAAAAATTTAATCGTTCTGATTATGTGAATTATCTCGTTGGGTATTTTGTATTCCATAGAGAAGATATTTCGGATAAGCAAAGAGAGAAATTGATAAATTGGTATAATGGTGTTGAATTTACTAATAAATCAAATACTGCTCGGAGAAAGATTTACACGGATCTGCTAAAGATATGAGGATAAGGGGATCCGGTTTTTATCAGAGTTGGGGAAAATAATATGCAAGAGAAGTACTGGAAATATATGGTTCAAATTAAAGCATGGATATTCTATTTAGATGTGTATACAGAAGATTCTTACAGATGGGATAGGATCATTAATATTGTTGTGGCAATTGCGTCTTCAACAAGTATTGCGGCATGGGCTATATGGCAGAAATATTCGTTTGTCTGGTCTATTATAATAGCAATTTCGCAGGTGTTAACAACGATTAAAGGTTTTTTGCCGTATAGTAAGCGATTAAAGATGTTAGTTCCATTTATGGAAGATTTAAAATTTCTATATAACAAAATAGAATATAATTGGTTTAAAGTAGCATCGGGAGATTTGTCAGAGAACGAGATAAATGAATTATTATATTCTTTTAAGGATGAGTTTGCCAATATAGAAAATAAAAACTTAAAAGAAGAGACATTATTAGAAAAAGATAATTTTAGAGAAATTGCCGATAGGAAAAATGATGCATATTTTGCAAATAATTTTTAAGAGGTGTAAGTATGGACGAAAATAATAAACAAAATAAACCAACTGGAGAAAAAAAAGGAGGAAAAAGGGGGTTTTCACTTCCTCCGACAACTTCGAAACCACCAATGCCACCGGTAAAACCGCCCAAAAAGAAATAAAAGATAATCGGTTGTGGGGAGTAGTAATGTAGGTGTATACTTAGAGATAAGAAAGGGGGATGAAAATGAGAAAAGCATTGTGTGTAGGAATTGATTGTTATGAGCATGTGGATGATTTGCATGGTTGTGTAAATGATGCTAATTCAGTAAAAGCAGCTTTAGAGCGAAATGGGGATGGAACTTTAAATTTTGAAGTAAAACTCATGTGTGCTACCAGTGAGGCATCATATATAAACAGAAATGATTTAAGGGATGCTATAGAAAATTTATTTAAAACTGATTCGGAAATAGCAGTTTTATATTATTCAGGTCATGGCTCATTCGATGCATTAGGAGGATATTTATGTACGAGTGAAATACAACGTCCTGATGAAGGCGTGTCATTAAATGAAGTGATGGGATTTGTGGCACAATCGAAAGCAAGAAATAAGATCATTATACTGGATAGTTGTTTTAGTGGAGCAATTTCTAATCCTGTAGAAATGCAGAATTATTCTGTGTTACATAATGGGACAACGATACTTGCAGCTTGTGGACCATCAGAATATGCTTCAGAAGAAAATGGACATGGCATTTTTACTTCTCTTTTAGTTGAAGCATTGTATGGTGGTGCTATGAATTTATTAGGTGAAGTGTCACCAGGTAGCATCTATTCTTATATTGATCGTTCATTGGGAGCGTGGGATGAGCAAAGACCGTTATTTAAGGCCAACATTAGTAGCTTTGTTTCATTAAGAAAAAATGCACCGCCGATTCCTATTGCAGAATTACGACAAATAACGGAAATATTTACTTCACAATATGATGAATATCCATTAGATCCAACTTATGAACCTGATAAACATGAAGCAGATGTTAAAGATGTAAACAAAGAGCATGAGGCTATATTCGCAACTTTGCAAAGATTTGTAAAATTGAATTTGGTAATTCCGGTGGGAGAAGAACATATGTATTATGCTGCAATTCATCATAAATCTTGTAAGTTAACGGCACAGGGACAACATTATTGGCAACTGGTAAATAAGAATACCATCTAAGTGAAAGCAATGTAGAAGGAGAAGATTTAAATGATAAATGTATTTATACCACATCGTTGGAACAATGATGACTATGAAACAATTACTGCATTATTGGATAGAACAAAATATAATGTAAGAGATTATTCTGTCCCAAGTAGCTCACCGTTTGACAGTATTGATAGGCGATATAATGTAGATCCGCAAATCCAAAGACAGATTAAATATGCAAATGTTGTTGTTTGTTCAAATCGTCCAGCAAATAATTACGGAATGTCGATGGATGAGATACAATTTGC
>NZ_FR898816.1:4135-72435 GCF_000437715.1 Catenibacterium sp. CAG:290 | reverse complement strand
ATTTTTTTTATTACCCATAAAAGATATATGCCACATAGAAGTCTCCCTTCTATTTATAAAAAATCAAGTCACATGTTTTATTGCAGCTTGACCTTTTATAAAATCATTGTTTTATTGTTTAGTATATGTCTAAATTATCATGGCCAACTGCAAGCTTCACCAACTGAGAATGTACTTGTAATTGAAATCGTAATAACTGTAAGAATAATTAAGCTAGTTTTTATTGAATATGGGGAAACATTTCCACCATTATCATCCCCACCAACTACAGATAATTCTTTTAGTTCTTCTAAATCAATTTTTCTAGCAGTATCTTTAGTGTTATTCAAGTGTTTCTAATTTCTTTGGTTATTTTATTGTAAAAGTAATAAGATAAGATATCATTTAAATGTAATATCATAAAAACTATATTACTTTTTTCAATTAATTAAATGCTATTTCCTTATCTATAAAATACTACTATTAATTTGTTATAACAATACTTTTCTGTTGATTTAATCAATTTATTTAAAAAGAACGTAATTTATTGATAGTAAATAGGTACTATAATACAATGATGTTGTAAAAAGAAAAGAAAAAGAAAGGAGTAATACGGATGAAGCAAAATAAAGTTTGTCCAAAATGTAATAATAAAAAAATCCTAAAAATAAAGGATGTATTGCATGCTTCTGGTGGAGGAAATATCTCCCGATCTAGACATTTATTTACTGAAAACAGTTGTGCTAAAGTTACATATTATATATGTACAAATTGTGGTTTTGTTGAGGAATATTTAGACAAAGAGGAACTTCATAAATTAATGTAAAAATGATTTAAATACCCACAAACAACAGTCAGGCTATAAACATTATTTTAAATATTAAATAGCATTAGAAGGAACAGGCGTTAAGTTAAAACTTAGTAACTATTTCTTAATTTTTTTTACTTAATGTGAACAAATATGTTTTGTGAAAACGATAATAGAGAACCATCATTTAACAAATTATTATTAAAGAGCAGCTAGACTGGCTGCCCTTTATTTATCTGATGATCAAGCCTTTTTTAATGGAATAGAGATATGGATGGAGAAAGTTTCTTCTCTTTCTTCAATAGAACATGTTCCATTATGAAGTTCTACAATACGTTTTACACTTCTTAAACCAATCTTATTACTTTCTACTTTAGATAAGTCACTCTTCTTTTTATTGGTTAAGAGGAGATTAAAAGAATCATCAAGAGTAAGAGTCATATCTACATGTTTATCTGAATATTTATGAATATTAGAACAGAGGTTATTGATCATTCTTTTGATCATAGAGAAGTCTAAAAGGACTTCTTTTTTTATGTATTTAATGTCTTTGTGAATGATAAAACCTTCTAATTCTAGATAGTTAAGATTCTCTTCTATATAGCGTAATAGTGCTTCTGTAGATATCTTTTCTAATTGAGGATGACTATTCTGTTCAAACACAAGTGAATAAGCAAATGTCTTATTAGAGAGTTCTTTAATTTGTTCTACTTTGTCAATACATCTATGTAAGTAGTTATCCATCTGTTCTTGATCCTTGAAACAATGTAAGGCAAGAATATCCAGATAACCTCTTAAACTTGTGAGAGGTGTTCTTAAGTCATGTGACATGGCAGTAATCAAATCATGATGTGTTTGCTGCATTTCCATTTCTTTCTCATTATTTTCCTGTAATGTCACTCTTAGACCATCCATTTGACGAGCAAGTACTGCAAGTTCATCACGTCCTTGAATTGTCATAGGATGAGATAAATCACCCTGGGACATATTGAGTATTTCCTGTTTTAAACATTCAATATATTTAACCTTATGACGAATAAAAAAGAAAGTAGGAAGAAGGAATGTGAGGAAAGAAGTAAATAAAGCAACATAGAAATAATACTTAATATACTTAAGTAAGTTCATATCATACAGTTCTACTTCAGCCTTTTGATCCTTAAACTGCACATTTTTTGTATAAACCATATTATATGCATCTGTTTCAAAGTCTGTCTGTAAGATATAAAGTGGTGTAATCACACTTACAGGTTGAGTAAGAAAATCAGCATAATTAGCGGCAACATAATATTCATTCTTATTATCATAAATATAAACAGACAAGTAAGGATCTTTGGTTTTAATTAACTTCTTAACCTGTTTCTTATCCGTTAAATTTACATCTTTCGCTTTTTCTTTAAACTCTTTAAAGAACTTATTTCTTTTATCTTTTATACCCACTACTTCATCTATAAAACTATAATAGTGAGGAATCTGTTCTCTAAAACAGCTATATACCAATACTGCAGACATACTTGAGGCAATTAATATAAAGAAAATTTTAGAAGCAAGACTCACATATTTCTTACTCACAATAATATCCTTTACCCCAGATTGTTTTGATATGTTCAGGATTTGTAGGATCCTTTTCAATCTTCTGTCTTAAATGTCTAATATGCACCATGATTGTATTATTTGCCCCATAATAATACTCTTCATGCCAGATAGCTTCAAATAATTGACTAGGAGAAATTACCTGTTGCTTATTCATTAATAAATATTCTAGAATATTATATTCTAAATCTGTTAAGTTGAGTTTCTCTCCATCTATTGATGCTGTACGTTTTGCACTATTGACTTCTATATTACCTGTCTTATATATAATCTGTTTTTCTTGTGTAGTACCTTTACCCTGATACACATGATAGCGTCTAAGTAATGCTTTCACACGTCCATTTAACTCATTATAAGAAAATGGTTTAGTTAAGTAATCATCACCACCACTAGAAAAACCTAATGTTTTATCACTATCCTGCCCCTTTGCAGTTAAAAAGAGAATAGGGGCCTTTGTTTTCTCTCTTAATAATACACACGCTTGATACCCATTCATCTCAGGCATCATCACATCAAGAATAATAAGATCTATATCATCATCCACTAATTCTAATGCTTCTTTCCCATTACTTGCTTCTATGACATTATATCCTTCACTAGACAATAACACCTGGATCACTTCACGTATATCTTGATCATCATCTACTACCATGATTTTTTCATTCATAACTATCTCCAATCCTTTGCCTTCACCCAGTTCTCATGAGGTAACATGTGTCCAAGATGATCCATAACCTTAGATTGTGAACTATACATACTTGTTAACTTCATCTTCTTCTCTAAATCACGTTGACTTATAGAATTAAGATTATGAGGCAAATTTTTCTTTTTATAATACCTGCCGAAATAGACTAACTGATTCATATCCACACGACTATCTTTACTTACTATATAAGAAGTCATCTGATGATGCGTATGACCATATTCACCATCAGGATTATGTGTCACAACAGTTTTCCATTTCTTCTTACCTAATATATAGTGTACATCATTCTTGATATATTTTCTTGATTTATTCCAATTATCTCTCTGTCCATTTGTTTTATCTGGATAATTAAACATAACACCTGTACTACCTGTTGCTTTCATGACATTCATAAATTCTTTTCTTCTTACCTTATTATTACCATTAGTCAAACATACAACAAGATAATGTTTCTTTAAAAGATGACTGCCACCCCATATAGTTTCATCATCAGGATGTGCTACAAACATCACAGAATCTATATTTTTTAGATTTAATCCATCAATCATTTTCTTATGCTTAATTGTATGATTAGAACCAAATAATGAACTAATCATCAACAAAGAACTAATTGTCAACATTTTTAAATTATTCATATTTATCACCCATTTTTACAATATCATCTCTTTATTTAAAAAACCTTAAAAGAATTCTTAAGATTTCTTAAACATAAAATTTACAAAAATTAAGTGAATTTAAGATTTAATTAAGTCTAAATTTAAGATTTATTTCTTACAATAGTATCGAGGTGAAAATCATGACTAAAAAAGACAAGCGCACTATTTGTCTACTAGGTCTACTATCTATCGCATTAGTCTTTATACTTACATCCAATGTCTTTGGTAACACAATTGACTGGTATAGCCAGCATGTAGTTATTGCGGATGCATTAAGACATGCAATAAGAAGTGAAGGAACACTATTCCCTACTTATATGAAACAGTTAATGGGTGGAGGAAATATCTATCACTTCTCTTATTATGGATACTTAAGACCTGATATTCTTATAGGTGCATTACTCATACATGTAAATATGCAGACAATCATTATTGCCTATAGTGTATTGATGCTGACACTCTCTGTTATTTGTTGTTATATCTTTTTAAGACAACATACAGATAACGAAAACATCTGTATCTTTGTCAGCTTGCTTGTATTATTATCAAGTATCTTCTTTCATTCACATAAACAGATCATGTTTGTGAACTATATGCCTTACTTATTCCTCGCTTTAATAAGTATAGAAAAGAAGAACTTTGCAGCTTTTACACTATGTGGCAGTATGATTGTACTTCATAGCTATTTCTATTGTATTGGATGCTTTATTGTATGTTTCATTTATTTACTCTATCGTTATCCTAAAGAATGGAAGAAACTTTTTATATCATATATATTAATTGTCCTATTAACCGCAATACTGACAATTCCTACACTTTATATCATTTTAATGAATGGTAAATCTGGTGCACCCACTGCACTTACATCATTATTCATCCCTTCTCTTAATTTAAAAGGATTACTCTATAGTAAATATGGATGTGGACTTACATATATCTCATATATTCTTTTAGTTCTTGCCTTAAGTGATAAACAGCTAAGAAAGCTTTCTATTGTCACTCTTGTATCATTCTATTCTCCACTTGTGTGGTTTATTATGAATGGTTTCTTATATGCAAGAAGTAAGATCATGATTGTCTTTATTCCAATCGTGGCTTATATCATGTGTATGATGTTAGTAAAGATTAAAGAAGGGGATGTTACACTTTCTAGATATTCTGTATTGTTACTAATGATTCCATTATTCTTTATTGAATACCCATTCTCAGCACTTGTAGATTGTCTATTTGCGCTTCTTATCTTACTCCAAAGAAGAAAGCATGTACTGTATGGATATCTTGTAATTCCAATGCTGGTCGTATCATTTATTAATGGACCTTCTTCATTCTATAAGCCAAAGAAATCAGAAAAGAATGTTTCACAGTTAGTAAGAAGAAATAAGATGCATACAGTCGCAGATTTGACTACAAGACAGAATGTCAATCAAACTCATGGTTATCTATTTAAACGTGTATCAGGCTATACATCTACTAATAATAAACATTACAATAAATTCCTATTTGATACATTAAGAATCCCTGTTCCTACAAATAACCGTGTAGCACAGAATGACACAGACAATATCTTCTACCTTAAAACACTTGGTATTGATACAGTTATTTCTAAAAGAAATGCCCCTTATGGTTATTCTTTAAGGGATCAAGATAAGAATGTGAAACTTTATCAATCAAATACTTCTTTACCTCAAGCTTATGCAACAAGCCAGTTAATGAGTGAAAAACATTTTAGACAACTCTCTTATCCATATACTCTAGATACACTTGTGAATTGTGCGATTGTGAATAAAGGTGATACACATTATCAAAGTCAATTTATTAAAGAAGATCCAGGATTCAAGAAATCTTATCATATTACTAAAAAACAAAAAAAAGAAATCACATTGAATCGTCAAACAAATAATGAAATCGTTGTATTAGAAGCAGATATTGAGAATAAGAAACCTCTTAAGGGTGTATCTATTACTGTCAATGGAATGAAGAATAAACTCGCTAGTATTAAGAATCCTTATTATCATCCTCATACACATTTCACTTATGTGACTACAAGTAATCAATTAAAAGTAACTCTCTCTAAAGGTGACTATATTATTAAAAACATTAAGATGTATACACTTCCTGCTTCTGCATTAAATCAGACTGTTGATCCATTAGATGTTAAGAAATCATCCAATGCACTAGAAGGTAAAATCAATGTCTCTCAAGATGGTTACTTTATTACACGTATCCCTTATGAAAAAGGTTATACAATGTATATTGATAATAAGAAAGTCAATATAGAAAAAGTCAATCAAGCATTCTTAGGATGTCGTATTTCAAAAGGGGATCATACAATTAAGATCACATTTACTCCTCCTGGATATACCCTTTCATGTATCATAAGTACAATAGGTTTTATTCTATTTGTATTATTCTATATATATCAAAGAAAATATGATACTATGTGTGAGGAGGGGTAAAAATGAACAAAAGATTATATCGTTCAGCACATGACCGTATGCTTGCTGGCGTATGTGGAGGTATTGCGGAATACTTCCAGATTGATCCTACTCTTGTCAGATTAGGATGGGTTGCATTTACAGCGCTAGGAGGAAGCGGTATTCTCGCTTATATTATTCTTGCGGTTATTGTCCCAAGTGAATACTAAAAAGAAGGTTCTCGCGAACCTTCTTTTTTTGGCTAGATAGTTATTATTTTCTGTGCAATCTTTTCTGTTTCATCAAAGATATAACGCATCAAACCTCTGTCTTTCTTATAAGACTTCTTTAAGTTTATATAGAGTTCTAATGCATCCTCATCTTTCATCTTAGGAAGGTTGCTTTTTAGTATTAGAAAGCATTCTTCTTCATATGGATCACTTAAAATTCTCATATCTAACATAGAAATCATCCCCTTGGTCGAATAAATAATAAATACAATGAGATTATCCTTGCCTACATATATTATAGACCCTTTTATATCATTTGTAACAAATAATATCATAATCTCTGCATTTTTATCGTTTAGAGGATGTGAGAATTATGTTAAAATGTACACAAGTAGGTGAGATTTATGGATGAAAGAAGTAAGAAGTCACTTTATATCATTATTTGGCTTATTGTTGCAACACTATTAGGAACAGTTTATACAAGCTATCTAACACCACAAAAGACACATCTTGTCTTTGGGGCAACTTATATGACTATGAACAACCCTTTCTATGAAGTGGTTAATAACGAATTAAGAAAAGAAATAGAACAAAATGGGGATGAACTTATTGTACGTAATCCTGAACTTGATACAGATAAACAGAATGAACAGATAGAGGAATTTGTATCAAAGAAGGTGGATGGTATTTTTGTGAATCCTATTGATTCAAAGAAACTGTCTTCTTTAGATTCTGCAAGAAAAGCAGGAATTCCAGTGATTGCGATAGATGCGTCTGTAGATAATACAGATTTGATTGATTGTGTTATTGAATCTGACAATTATAATGCAGGTGTTTTATGTGCTCAAAATATGATGAAAAGAATGCAATCAGCCAATATTGTCTTATTAAAACATTCTACTGTCGAATCAGCAGCTTCAAGAATACAGGGATTTGTAGATACTATTAAAGATTATCCACAATATCAAATTATAGACTCTGCAGAATGTGAAGGACAATTAGAACGTGCGATGCCTTTAATGCAGACAGTATTAAAAAAGCATTCAAATGTTGATGTTGTGATGGCTTTAAATGATCCTTCAGCACTAGGTGCACTCGCTGCCATAGAATCATTAAATCGTCAAGATATTATTGTCTATGGAGTAGATGGCACACCAGATTTAAAATCACTTATTAAACAGAGTCCTCTTATTGCAGGTACAGCTGCACAATCTCCACTTATGTTTGGAAAACTCTCTGCAAAGAAGATGTATGATATTCTTCAAAGAAAAGATATTCCAAAAATTATTGAAGTACCTGTCACAATGATTACTAAAGACAATATCGACTCCTATAGTGTAAAGGGGTGGCAATAATGTTGAAAAGTATTAGCTTAAAAAGAATCCGTACATTTATGATGTCTTGGAATTTCTTTATGATCACATGTTACGCAATGATATTTATGTTCAGTACAAACTATATTATTGCGAATAATCTTTCTAGAGACTTTCTAAGTTCTTTAAACTATATCCCAGAAGACCCAGGTTTGATCTTCTTTGAAACATTAATTCTTTTTAGCTGTGTTATTGTATTAATGAATTTCTTTGATCATCGTGTTAAAGAATATCCTTTTGAGAATCTTCTCTTTCTTTCTATAGAAACAATTCTAGGATTTTTCATAATGAAATCTCTTTATTTTAGCTATAATGGTATTATCTATTTAATATTCTGTGATGCATTGTTTAGATTTAAAGAGAATAAATATGTCAAATGGCTGACAATTCCTTTAAGTTTGCTTCTTATAATATCTAACTATGATTTCTTTAATACATTATTTTCTCTTGTGAATGCGGATGCTTATTTCGAAGTTTATACAAGTACGACTAGAGGTTTATTGCAGGTAGGTATTAACTTCTTAGATATTATTAATCTTCTTTTCTTTATTCTCTTCTTAATGATTTATATTGCGAATGAAGTACAGGAAAATGAACGTATGACTCAGGAATTAATCATGGTACATCAAGTCAATCATGAATTAGAGAATTATGCAGCAGTGAGTGAAAAGATTGCGGAAGACAAAGAAAGAAAAAGACTTGCTCGTGAAATCCATGATACTTTAGGTCATGCCTTAACAGGTATTGCAGCAGGTGTAGATGCCTGCATTGCAATGATTGATATCAATCCAGAAGCAACCAAGAAACAATTAATGGTCATTAGTAAAGTAGTCAGACAAGGAATTGTGGATGTGCGTAACTCTTTAAATAAATTACGTCCTGGTGCTCTTGAACAGCATGGCTTTAAAGGGGCTATAGAAAATATGATTGAAGAATTCACAAGTGTCAGTGACCTCACAATTTCTCTAGATTATCGTTTAGATAAAGTAGATTTTGAAAATACTAAAGAAGATATCTTATTTAGAGTTATTCAGGAAAGTGTTACGAATGCAGTAAGACATGGTGATGCAACGCATATTGATATTTCATTATATATAGAAGATAATAGTTTATATCTAAAGATTCAGGATAATGGACAGGGATGTGAAGAGATTCATTATGGTTTTGGATTAAAACAGATGAAAGAACGTTTAGGTATGATTAATGGTAAGGTCGCTTATGATGGTCATCATGGTTTCTTAACTATTGTCACTATACCTTTGCAGGAGGGAGAACTATATGATTAAGGTAATGATTGCAGATGATCAGGAACTGATTAGAGAATCATTAAAGATAGTATTAAGTACACATGTTGATATTGATGTGGTAGATACTGCATCAGATGGTTTTGAAGTATTAAAATGTTTAGAAAAGTATGTTGTTGATGTTATTTTGATGGATATTCGTATGCCAGGTATGGATGGTGTTATGGCTACTAAGGAAGTGAAGGCAAAATATCCTAATACAAAGATTATTATATTGACTACTTTTGATGATGATGACTTTGTTTTTAGTGCTTTGCGTTATGGTGCGAGTGGTTATTTATTAAAAGGTGTATCAATGGATGAACTCTATAAAGCAATTGTGACAGTCAATACCGGAGGGGCAATGATTAATCCTGATATTGCGACAAAAGTCTTTAGTATGTTCTCTAAGATGCAGCAGAACAACTATACTATTAAAGTAGATGAAAAAGATGTAGAAACATTAAGTAAACCAGAATGGAAGGTTATACAGCATGTAGGATATGGCTTATCTAATAAAGAAATAGCCCAGAAACTCTTCTTATCAGAAGGAACAGTCAGAAACTATTTAAGCTCTATACTCTCTAAATTAAACTTAAGAGACCGTACTCAACTTGCGATATGGGCAGTAGAGAGTGGTTTACTCACAAAGGCGATTGACGATGAGTAGAGTTAAACTTGTATTAAGTATAGTAGTATTATCACTTTTCTTTATGATAGTGGTCAATTATCCTAATACCATTACTTTAGAACTAGGTGTTTTTTCTGGAAGTAACTGGGGTGTACCAAGTGGTGAAAGCTATAAGATTATTGATGGGGCTATAGAAAGATTTGAAAAGAAATATCCTGGAATAAAAGTAGAGTATGAGAATGGTATTATGAAGAGTGATTACTCTTCATGGCTTTCTGATAAGATTGTGAGAGGGAAGGAACCGGATGTCTTTATGGTTCTTGATGATGATTTTAATACATTAAGTTCTATTGGGGCACTGGCAAATATCGATACATATATCAATCATGATCAGACATTTAGTTCAAAAGATTATTATTCAAGTGTTTTAAAGGCAGGTACCTATTCTAAGCACCAATATGCATTACCTTATGAATGTAATCCTACACTCATGTTTGTGAATAAAACACTCTTAGAAGAATGTCATATTGATATGCCTGATAATGATTGGACCTTGGAAGATTTCTATACAATATGCAAGAAAGTAAGTGAGTATTCTAATAACTATTATGGCTGTTATGATTATAAATGGCTTGATTCTATCTATGGATATGGAACACAGGTATTTAATGAAACAGGAACAAAATGTTTCCTTGAGCAAAGTGCTGTGAGAAATGCATTAGAATTCTATCGAAAACTTAATAATCTTAACAAGGGACATAGTGTCACTTCTGAAGAATTTGATAAAGGCTTAGTGGCTTTTTCACCACTCTCTTTATCAGTCTATCGTACTTATAAACCTTATCCATGGCGTATTAAGAAGTATTCTACATTTGAATGGGATTGCCTTAAAATGCCAACAGTAAGCAAAGATAAAGGTAGTACACAGGTTTCTACATTACTTATGGGGATGAGTAGTAAATCTTATCATAAATCACAAGCCTGGGATTTACTGAAAGAACTATGTAATGATACGAAGACTCAGCAGTCTTTAACACACTATTCTCAAGGTATTTCACCTTTAAAGAAGGTCGCACAATCTCAGACTATTATTGATATGTTAGATGAAGAATCAGGAGATAGTCAGATGAGTATGTCTTTATTGAATCAAGCACTTCTTGTTGCCCGTAATAGAGAGAAGTTTAAGAAATATGATTCAGCAATGACAATGATTGATAACGGCATTGCTAAGATTGTTCATTCAAGTGATGACTTTGATCTTTCTTTAATAGAATTACAAAAAGAAGTAAACAAATATCTCAATGATTAGAGTGGTTTATCCACTCTTTTTTTATATGACAAATGTCATATTAAAGATATGACTTTAGACAGATGGAATGAAAGCGTTTGAATGCTAGAATGTAGTCACAGGAGGAGAAAAGAAATGAAATATGTAGTACTTGTAAGCCATGGTGAGTTTGCAAAGGGATTAGCCAATGCACTTAGCATGTTAGCTGGAGAAAAGAAAGAAGTCATTGCAGTTGGATTAGAGAATGGTAAAACTGCTGATGAATTCGCTGAAGTATTTAAGGAAGCAGTAAGTCCTATTACTGGAGAAGATGAAATCATTCTTCTTGGTGATTTAATTGGTGGATCACCATTAACTACTGCACTCAATGTAATCAATGAAAAAGGTTTAACAGATAATACAGTTGTCCTTGGTGGTATGAACCTTCCACTTGCATTAACTACAGTATTAATGAAGGATAACATGGATAAGGAAATGCTTCCTCAGGCAGTACTTGGTGAAGCACATGAAGCATTAAAAGAATTTAAACTCGCATCAGATGATGACGAAGAAGACGATATTTAAGGAGGAAAATAAATATGTCAGTTTCATTTATTCGTATTGATGACCGTATGATTCATGGTCAGACTTGTACTCGCTGGGCTAGAGAATATCCTTGTGATGGTTTAGTAGCAGTTAATGATAAAGCAGCAGGTAACAGCGTATTAAAGGCTGCTTATAAAGCTGCAAGTGGTAAAAAGACATTTGTCTGGACACTTGATGCTTTCGCTAAGAAATCTCAGAAGGTATTAGACTCTGATACTCAGTATTTCTTAATCACTAAGAACCCTGTTGATATGGCTACAATTCTAGTAGATCAGGGATTCAAGTGTGGTATTGATACAGTTATTGTTGGTCCTTGTAATGACCGTGAAGGCGCTGTAAAGCTTGGTAATAACCAGTCTATTACTCAGGAAGAAGCAGATGCATTCGAAAGAATTTCTAAAGCAGGTTATAAAATCAAATTTGCCTTACTACCAGATGTTTCAATCGGTACATGGGATGATTTCAAAGGTAAATTCGGTTATTAACAAATATTATATTTAAGGGAGAAAAAAATTATGGAAATTAGTTGGTTTCAAGCTGCCCTACTTGGCCTATTTGCTTGTTTATCAAGTATGCCAGGTTTAGGTGGTACTTCTATTGGTAACTACACTTTAGGTAGACCTTTAGTTGGTGGTTTAATTTGTGGTTTTATCTTAGGCGATTTAAAGACAGGTATTCTTGTTGGTATCGCTATGCAGTTAGTTTATATCGCATTAGTTACTCCTGGTGGAACAGTATCTGCAGACGTTCGTGCTGTCAGCTACATTGGTATCCCACTAGCAATGATTGCGGTTCATTCTTATGGTTTAAATCCTGCTTCAAGAGAAGCTCAGGGTCTTGCTACTTCATTCGGTTCAATGGTTGGTACATTAGGTACAGTATTATTCTATGGAACAGCTACTATCAACTTAGCATGGCAGCATATTGGCTGGACTGCAGTTGAAAAAGGTGATTTCAAGAAATTATACACAGTTGACTGGGTACTTCCTTGGATCTCACATATCATTTGTTCATTCATTCCAACATTAATCATGTGTAAAATGGGTGCACCAATGGTTGACTTAATCAAGACTTACTTACCAATGGATGGTCTTGCTATGAAGACATTATTCACTGTTGGTTCATTATTACCATGTGTCGGAATTGCTATCTTATTAAAACAGATTGTAACTAAAGCAGTAGATTTCATCCCATTCTTCTTTGGCTTCACTTTAGCTGCTTCACTTGGCATTAACTTAGTATCTGCAACATTAGTTGCTGCATTATTCGCTTTAATCAATTACAAAATCAAAATGCTTTCTTTATCAAAACCAGCTGTTGTTGCTGCAGATGATTTAGATGATGATGACGAGGAGGATATCTAAAATGGAAAAGAAGATTTCAAAGAAAACTCTATCAAAATCATTCCATCATTGGTACTATGGTAACCTTACATGTTTCTCACAGGAACATATGCAGACTTTTGGTTATTTAACATCAATGTTACCAATTATCGAAGAGTTATATGACAAAAAAGAAGATCAGGCAAAAGCTTTAAAAACATATACAGCTTTCTTTAACACTGAACCTCAGTTAGGTACTGTTATCGTTGGTGTTACTGCTGGTCTTGAAGAAGCACGTGCAAACGGTGCTCAGGACGTAGATGATGAAACAATTAATGGTTTACGTGCTGGTTTAATGGGTCCAATCGCTGGTATTGGTGACTCATTAGTAGTAGGTACTGTTATTCCTATCTTATTAGGTATCGCTTTAGGTATGAGTACTGGAGGATCTCCTCTTGGTGCTATCTTCTATATCATCGTATGGAACTTATTCGCATACTTTGGAATGAAGTTCTTATACTTCAAAGGTTATGAACTTGGTGGTAAAGCCGTAGACTTCTTAGTAGGTCCTCAGGGTGAAGCACTAAGAGAATCTATCACAATGCTTGGTGGTATCGTTATTGGTGCTGTTGCAGCTACTTGGGTAAGTATTAAAACTTCATTCACAATGACTGCAGCTGGTGCAACTAAGCCTTTCTTAGAATTACAGAAAACATTAGATGGTGTATATCCTGGATTCTTAACAGCAGCATTCGTTATTCTTTGCTGGTATCTATTAGCTAAGAAGAAAATGTCTCCTATCAAAGTAATGTTATTACTTGTAGTTGTTGCTTTCGTAGGTGTTGTTATTGGATTCTTCAACCCTGGATTAAAATACTAATACAAAGGAGCGTTCTATCATGAATAAAGAGCTTAAATTACATTATGTAGAAGAAGTAAAATATCAAACTAAGATGCTTAACAACTTAAAGAGATGGCTAAAGTGTTCAATCATTTTTTCCTCATTATTCCTTGCGTTCATTTTATTTGGACCTACATCTCTCATAACAAGAATCGTAGGTATTGTTGGTATGGTACTTTGTGTGATCATATCTGTGATCATTGGGCTTGGAATTAGAAATGGTAGAAACAACGTTAATAAGATATTAGATTTAATTCAATAATCCTATCAACTTATAAATTTAATTATATGAGCATCACTGATTGTGATGCTCATTTTTTTGGAGGTAACAATATGTATCAATGTATATTAAGTGATATTGATGGCACATTACTTACAGATGACCATCATATGAGTCCTAAAACAAGAGACGCTATTAAATCTTTAGATATTCCTTTCTTACCTGTCTCTGCAAGAAGTCCAGAAGGTATATATCCAATACTGAAAGAAAATGATATTGTTTGTCCAATGATCTGTTTTAGTGGAGGACTCATCTTAGATGAAAAGGGACAGGTATTGTATGAAAACGGGATGAACTTTAAACAGACAGAAGAAGTCATTACTTTTATTAAAGAAAAGAAGTTTGATTGTACTATTAATATTTATGCATTACATGATTGGTTAGTAGAGGATAAAGATGATCCTCGTGTATTAAGAGAAGAACGTATAGTAAAAGCTGAAGCACAGAAAGGTACACTTTCTTCTTTAGATCCTTCTAGAAAAATACATAAGCTATTATGTATGTGTAATCCTCTTTATACAAAAGAGATAGAAAAAAGCTTAAAAGATAGATTTCCTCATTGTTCTATTGCTTGCTCTTCAGATATCTTAATAGAAATCATGAATGAAGGAGTCACTAAAGCAGATGCTATTAATCATCTATGTGATTATTATTCTATTAATAAACAGGATATTGTCGCTTTTGGTGATAACTATAATGATAAAGAGATGTTAGAGAGTGTAGGAATGGGTATTGCGATGGGAAATGCGCCTGATGATATTAAAAATATCGCAAAAGACGTAACAAGTACCAATAATCAAGATGGCATTTTCAAAGCCCTACAAAAATTAAATATTATATAGAAGAATTCTCCGTTTAGATGTAGTATAATGTAAGCAATTACGGAGGAATAAAATATGAAAAGATTATTGAATTGTACAACAAGTGAAATGCTTGCAATGAATGGGGAAGAATTAAAACAGTCTATTCTTGCATGTGAAGGAAGAACTGTCATGACTGAAACAGTAGTGGCTATTCCACCATTATTAGGAGACTTAACGAATGCGGAACTCGCTGTTTCTTTTGGTAGTGATATGGTTCTTTTAAACGTATTTGATTGCAATAATCCAGTGATCAATGGTTTACCAGAATGTGATGAACCAGTTAAGAAGTTACAGGAATTAATTGGTAGACCAGTAGGATGTAACCTTGAACCAGTAGACTTAGATGCTGATATGCTTGAAGAAAGACAGACAATTGCATCTGGTAGACAGGCAACTGCAGAAACATTTAAAAAAGCACAGGAATTAGGATTCAACTTCATCTGTTTAACAGGTAACCCAGGTGTTGGTGTGTCTAATCATTCTATTGCAGCTGCAATTAAGGAAGCTAAGAAATATTTCAAGGGCTTAATTATTGCCGGTAAGATGCATGGTGCAGGTGTTAATGAACCAGTTGTAGATTTAGAAGCTATTAAGGAATTCATTGATGCAGGTGCTGATGTGATCTTAATGCCAGCTGTAAATACAGTACCAGGATTATCTGAAGCAACAGTGACTAAAGCATGTGAATATATTCATGCACATAATGCTTTAGCATTATCTGCAATCGGTACAAGCCAGGAAGGTGCAGATACTGAAACAGTCAGAGAAACTGCAATTGTGAATAAAAGATGTGGTGTAGATATTCAGCATATCGGTGATGCTGGATGGTGTGGTATGGCTTTACCTGAAAATATTATGACGTTAAGCGTTGCCATTAGAGGAAAAAGATGGACATATCACAAAATTGCTTCATCTGTAAACAGATAATTGGTAAGAATAGTATTTTTGATTGTATATAAATATTTAATTGTGCTATAATTCGTCGTAGGAGGATGATAATTAATGGATAAATTAACAATTAGAGATATTGATGTCGCAGGCAAGACAGTTCTTGTACGTGTAGATTTCAATGTACCAAGAGACAAAGACACAGGAGAAATTACAGACGATAACAGAGTTGTTGCTGCATTACCGACAATCAACTACTTATTAGATCACAACCCAAAGGCTGTTGTACTTTTCTCTCACTTAGGTAAGATCAAGAAGGAAGAAGACAAAGCTAAGAACGATATGGCTGTTGTTGCTCCTAAACTTGCTGAATTATTAGGAAGAGATGTTAAGTTCGTAAACGCTACTCGCGGTGCTGAACTTGAAGAAGCAGTTAAGAACGCTGAAAACGGACAGGTTATCTTAGTTCAGAACACTCGTTATGAAGCTGGTGAAACTAAGAACGATCCTGAATTAGGTGCTTACTGGGCATCACTTGGTGATGTATTCGTAGAAGATGCATTCGGTTCAGTTCATAGAGCTCATGCTTCAACTGTAGGAATCGCTGCTCATTTACCAGCAGCTGCAGGTTTCTTAGTAGAAAAGGAAATCGCTTATATTGGTAAGGCTGTATCTGATCCAGAAAGACCTTTAGTAGCTATCTTAGGTGGTTCTAAAGTATCTTCTAAGATCGGTGTAATTGAAAACTTATTAAACATTGCTGATAAGATCATTATCGGTGGTGGTATGTGCTATACTTTCGCTAAAGCTCAGGGACATACAGTTGGTTCTTCATTAGTTGAAGAAGATAAGGTAGACTTAGCTAAGTCATTCATCGAAAAGGGTGGAGATAAGTTAATCCTTCCAATCGACTCTGTAGTAAGCAGTAAGTTTGGTGAAGATGGAGATATCAAGGTTGTTGGTGAAGATGTACCTGAAGGATACATGGGTCTTGATATTGGTCCTAAGACTGTTGAATTATTCGCTAAAGAACTTGAAGGTGCTAAGACAGTTATCTGGAATGGCCCTATGGGTGTATTCGAAATGCCTAAGTTCGCAGAAGGTACTAAAGCTGTATGTAGCATGTTAGCTAACCTTAAGGGTGCTAACACTATCATCGGTGGTGGTGACTCTGCAGCTGCTGTTAAGCAGTTAGGATTCGCTGATAAGGTATCTCATATTTCTACTGGTGGAGGAGCATCATTAGAATATATGGAAGGTAAAGTATTACCAGGTATCGCTGCTATCAACGATAAATAATTTTTCGAGGAGATATAATTTAAAATGAGAAAACCAATTATTGTAGGAAACTGGAAAATGAACCATGGCATCGCAGAAACAAAGGAATTTGTTGCTGCTGTTGATGGTAAAGTAACTGATAAAGCTGATTGGGGTATTGCTACTCCTTTCTTAGATTTAGCAACTGCTAAAGAAGGCGCAAAGAACTTAATCGTTGCTGCTGAAAACTGCCATTTCAAAGACAGTGGTGCTTATACTGGTGAAGTAAGCGTTGGAATGTTAAAAGAAATCGGTGTTGAATGGGTTATCTTAGGACATTCTGAAAGAAGACAGTACTTCGGTGAAACTGATGAAACTGTTAACTTAAAGATGCTTCAGGTATTAAACAACGGTATGACTCCAATCGTTTGTGTTGGTGAATCTTTAGAAGAATATGAAGCTGGAAAGACTCATGATGTAGTTAAGACTCAGGTTGTTGCTGCATTCAAGGATGTTACAGCTGAAGCTGCTGAAAGAGTAGTTATCGCTTATGAACCAATCTGGGCTATCGGAACTGGTAAGACTGCAACTAATGAAATCGCAGAAGACGTTTGTGGTTACATTAGAGGTGTAGTTGCTGAACTTTATGGTCAGGACGTTGCTGAAAAAGTAAGAATTCAGTACGGAGGATCTGTAAAGCCTGCTACATTAAAAGCTTTACTTGAACAGCCAAACATCGATGGTGCTTTAGTTGGTGGAGCATCATTACAGGTTGAATCATACGTAGCTATGATCGAAGCTTTAAACGACTAATTATTTAAGAGATGATTCCTTTGAAATCATCTTTTTTTATGTATTAAATACAATTAGTGGTATACTATAACTAACTCATTGAAAGGAGCAGTATTATGGCAGAAACAATGAAAGAACGTAAAGATATGGATCCACAATATATGTGGGACCTCTCAACACTTTTTAAAAATGATGAAGAATGGAATAACGCATTACCTGAACTTAATGAAATGATTAAGAAACTACCTGAATATCAGGGTAAACTCAATAATGCGAAAACAATCAGAGAATTCTTTGATTTTGATACACATTTAGGTAGAAAGTTATCTGATTTCTATTGTTATGCATCACTTAGAAATTGTGAAGATACAAGAGATAGTGACGCACAGGCAATGGAAGCAAAAGCGTATCAAGTCTATACAGCTTACGCAACAGCAATCAGCTTTGCTGAACCAGAAATCCTATCACTTGATGAAGATGTTTTAGAATCAATTGTACATTCAGAAGACTTAAAGCCTTATGCATTCAATATGCAGAAGTTATTAGATCAGAAACCTCATGTATTAAGCGCAAAAGAAGAAGCACTTCTTGCCGCCTTTACAGAAACATTAGGGGCTCCTAGTAAGATTTCTGAAAGCTTACAGGATGCTGATATGACATTTGAATCAGTGACTGATTCAAATGGAGAAGTCCATGAACTCAACCAGTCTAACTATATTCTTTTACAGATGAGTGAAGACCGTACACTTAGATTAAATGCCTTTAAATCTTTCTATAAAGGATTTAAGCAGCATATTAATACCTTTGCCTCTACATATAATGCATGTATTAAAGAAGCAGTGGCAGAAGCACAGGTGAGATATTATGAGTCTTCACGCGCAATGAGCATGGCTTATGAACATGTACCAGGTGTAGTGTATGATAGTTTAGTCGATACAGTAAGAAAGTTCATGCCTGAAATGTATCGTTATGTACGTTTAAGAAAACAGATGCTTGGTTTAGATGAACTCCACTATTATGATGTCTATACACCATTAATTGCAGGTTCTTCTAAGTCATATACTTATGAAGAAGCACAGCAGATGGTATTAGATGCAGTCACACCACTTGGTGAAGACTATGTCAATAGAGTAAAACAGGCTTATAAAGATAGATGGATTGATGTTTATCCTAATAATGGTAAACGTGGTGGTGCTTTCTCTAGTGGTACTTATGACTCTAATCCATACATTCTAACAAGCTTTACAGGCACATTAGATAGTGTCAGTACAATTGCCCATGAAATGGGTCATTCACAGCATACATGGCTTTCTAACCATACACAGACACCACAGAATGCAGACTATACACTCTTTGTGGCTGAAGTCGCTTCTACAGTCAATGAAAACTTACTTATAGAACAGTTATTACAGAAGACAACTGAACCTAAAGAACGTTTGGCTTTATTAAACCATTATCTAGAAGGTTTCAAGGGCACTGTATATCGTCAGACAATGTTTGCAGAATTTGAAAGAGATGCACATGCCATGGCTGAAAGAGGAGAAGCCATCACTGCAGCAAGCATGAATACATTATATAAGAACTTGATCAAAGATTATTTTGGTGAGGATCTAGTCATTGATGATGAAGTACAGTATGAATGGGCTAGAATTCCTCATTTCTATAGACCATTCTATGTATATAAGTATGCAACAAGTTATTGTGCAGCAGTTGCTTTAAGTGAAGCAATTCTTAATAATGAAGAAGGTGCTGTAAAGAAATACTTAGAATTCTTATCAATGGGTGGTAGTGCTTATCCATTAGATGAATTAAAGCATGCAGGTGTAGATTTTAGTACACCAGAACCAGTATCTAGAGCTTTAACTAAGTTCAGTCAGATTCTAGATGATGTAGAAGAAACATTAAAGAAACTATAAGAATGAGAGATTAGCATGGATTCAAAAAAAATAATTCTTTCAATTTTGTTGATCATATTAGTTCTAGGATTGATAGGATTGTATTCTTACTATAATTTTTAATATGACGTGAGCAAGAAGTCATAGGACAACCCGAAAGGGTTGTTTTGTTTTATGGTATAAGTAAGATAAAGAAAACATTTATTGACGGTATAAATACACATAATATAGAGAAATGTTAACATAAAAGTACTAGTTATTTTGTATAAGAACCTTATTATATGAAATGAAACATCTAGAAAACTTATTATGGATAGACTTAGGAAGTAAAGACGATTACCGAATACACTTTGGTGATACACCTATCACAAGATTAATTAGAAAGATTGTAGGATTAGATAGAGAAGCTGCTATGGCTGAGTTCTCACGTTTCTTAGATGATCAAAGCTTGAATTCTAGACAGATTCACTTTGTAGAATTGATTGTAGATTATATTGTGAAGAATGGTTTCATTGAAGATAGGAAGGTCTTGTTACAGGATCCTTTTAAGTCAGTTGGTAGCATGAGTGCCTTATTCAAGGATAAGATGAATATTGCAAGAGAGATATTAAAGACTGTAGATACGTTTAGTGAAAGACTTTAAAAGAAAACGTTCACAATTTTGAGAGTATTCTATCACTATAAAAAATAATTATAATTTAAATTTTTGATAAAAACTAAGCAGAAAAATACCTAATCGGATATCCCTAAACTTCAAACGTTTACAGTAAATGCATTTTATAAATTGTGTAAATTTTCACAAAAGTATGCTTGTTTTTTCACAAGAAATCATGTATAGTGAACTTACAAAATATGAAAAAGAAATATTTTGGTCAATGGAGGATATAAAAATGGCTGATAAGAAAGTCGAAAAGAAAGTTGAAGAATGGACAGAAGAAAAGACTGATGCTTGCATTGATGAGTTAGTTAATAACGCATTAACAGCATTAGACGAATTCGAAGGTTTTGACCAGGAAACTGTTGACTACATCGTAGCAAAGATGTCAGTTGCTGGTCTTGATAAGCACGGTGTTCTTGCAGAAGCTGCAGTAAAAGAAACTGGCCGTGGTGTATTTGAAGACAAAGCTGTTAAGAACTTATTCGCTTGTGAATATGTTACTAACAACATGCGTCATACAAAGACTGTAGGTATTATTAATGAAGATCCACTTACTGGTATCACTGAAATCGCTGAACCAGTTGGTGTTGTTTGTGGTATCGTTCCAGTAACAAACCCAACTTCTACAGTTATCTTTAAGTCTTTAATCGCTATGAAGACTAGAAACCCAATCATCTTCTCATTCCACCCAGGTGCTCATGACTGTTCAGTTATGGCTGCTAAGGTAATGTTAGATGCTGCAGTAAAAGCTGGTGCTCCTAAGAACGTAATCCAGTGGTTACCAATGAAAACTATGTATGCAACTAGTGCATTAATGAATCATCCAGGTGTTGCTACTATCTTAGCTACTGGTGGTAACGCAATGGTTAAGGCTGCTTACTCTTGTGGTAAACCTGCTTTAGGTGTAGGTGCTGGTAACGTTCCTGCATACGTAGAAAAGTCTTGTAAAATCAAAATGGCAGCAAATGATATTTATTTATCAAAATCATTCGATAACGGTATGATTTGTGCATCTGAACAGGTAGTTGTTGTAGATCACGAAATCTATGATGAATTCAAGAAAGAACTTGGTCGTTATCATGTACATTTCTGTAATGCTGAAGAAAAGAAGAAACTTGAACAGTTCATGTTCGGTGCAACAGCATACAGTGAAAACGTAAATGAAGCTCGATTAAACAGCATCGTTCCAGGTAAGAACGCTACTTGGATCGCTGAACAGGCTGGTTTCAAAGTACCTGATGATGTTCAGATCTTAGTTTGCGAAGTTAAGGAAATCGGTCCTAACGAACCAATGACTAGAGAAAAGCTTTCTCCAGTATTAGGTATGATCAAAGCAAACTCTACTGAAGATGGTATTGAAAAGGCTGCTCAGACTGTTGAATTCAACGGTTTAGGACATTCAGCTGCAATCCATACTACTAATCATGAAATTTCTAAAGCATTTGGTAAGAGAATCAAAGCTATCCGTATTATTGAAAACGCTCCATCTACATTCGGTGGTATCGGTTCAGTATACAATGCATTCTTACCTTCATTAACACTTGGTTGTGGTTCTTATGGTCATAACTCAGTATCAAACAACGTAAGTGCTATTAACTTACTAAATATTAAGAGAATAGGGAGACGTAACAACAATATGCAATGGGTTAAACTTCCTCCAAAGATTTATTTCGAAAGAAATTCAATCAGATATCTTAGAGATATGAAGGAAATGAAGAAAGCAATGATCGTTACAGACAGAGGTATGTATGACCTTGGTTATGTAGGAAAGATCGAAGATGTTATCAGAAGAAGACGTAACAAAGTAGACGTTGACTTATTCATCGACGTTGAACCAGATCCATCTTTAGATATGACTCTTAAGGGTCTTGAAATCATGAAGAGCTTCCAGCCTGATACAATCATCGCTATCGGTGGTGGATCTTCAATGGATGCTGCTAAAGTTATGTGGTTAATGTATGAACATCCAGAAGTTAACTTCGATGACATCAAGCAGAAATTCATGGATATCAGAAAGAGAGCATTCAAGTTCCCAGAACTTGGTAAGAAAGCTAAGTTAGTATGTATCCCAACTACTTCAGGTACAGGTTCAGAAGTAACTCCATTCGCAGTTATCACTGATACTAAGGAAAACAAGAAATATCCATTAACTGACTACGCTTTAACTCCAACAATCGCAATTGTTGACCCTGAATTCGCTATGTCTATGCCACCAAGAATCGCTGCTGATACTGGTATCGACGTATTAACTCATGCTATTGAAGCATATGTTTCAATCTTAGCTTCTGACTTCACTGATGGTTGGGCTAAACAGGCTGTTAAGTTAGTATTCGAAAACCTTGAAAAGTCAGTACTTGAAGGTGATCCTGATGCTAGAATTAAGATGCATAACGCTGCATCAATCGCAGGTATGGCATTCGCTAACGCATTCTTAGGAATGAACCACTCATTAGCTCATAAGATCGGTGGAGAATGGCATATTCCTCATGGACGTACTAACGGTATGTTATTACCACATGTAATCAGATACAATGGTACAGTTCCAACTAAGTTAAACATCTGGCCAAAGATCGAAGACTATAAGGCAGATAAGAAATATAGAGAATTAGCAGAATTAATCGGCTTACATCCAAAGACTGATGCAGAAGGTGTTGAAATGTTCGCACAGGCTGTTGAAAAGTTATGGGTAAAAGTTGGTGGTGCTGTAAACGTTAAGTCACAGAACATCAGCAAAGCTGATTGGGAAGAATCAGTACATAGAATCGCTATGAACGCATACGAAGACCAGTGTACTCCTGCTAACCCAAGAATGCCTATGGTTAAAGATATGGAAGCTATCCTAGAAACAATCTACGATTACGAATCTCCATTCGCTAAGAAATAATTCTTAAAACCATTTAGAGGAAAGCCTTACGGCTCTCCTCTTTTTTGTGTTAAATTATGTTAAATAATAACGGTTGTTGACTCATTATAATAAAATGACTACAATGGTCTGTCGGAGGACACTGTCATGAAACATAAACGTTTTTTATTCTTACTTACTGCAGCTGTCGCTTTCATTATTCAATTAATAGATATCATTTCTTATACAATCAAGTTTTCTATTACACAGACGTTTGTGCTTGTTATTATTCAAATGATTGGTTTAGTAGGTTATGCCTATGATGCAAGAAATGTAGTCAAAAATAAAAGAAGAATGTTTACTATACTTCATAGTATCGCATTCATCATCTACCTTATAAATCTTACTTATCAACTGTTCCTTAACCCAGCATTAAGACATGTCAAAGCATTCAGTAGTGTGAATATCAGTCCATTAAAGACAATACTTCTTTATTACACAGCTTATGAAAGACATACATTACCTATTAAGAATATTATTCTGAATATGATTGGGAATGTCATGTTGTTCATGCCTTTTGGTTATTTTATATATGTTCTATTCAAACCAATGCGTTCATTTCTACCTTATTTCCTTTTTTTCTTATTTATGATTATAGGAGTAGAAGTTATTCAATATATTTGGAAGGTTGGATCAGCAGATATAGATGATATCATTCTGAATATGAGCGGCGTACTGATTCTATATATTGTATTGAAAATCCCATTCATTAAAAAATTGTTCTAAAGTCAAAAAAATCACAAGTATTACACATCTTTTCTGTTACAATAATTGTATAAGAAAGAGGTGAATCTTGTGCTTTTTATTTTTCTATTATTGTTGTTCTTATATTTGTTCCTAACAAGATACTACATCACTGAAGATGTGATTGTAAAAGAAGTCCTTGAAGATAAGATCATATTTGAATCAGAACTCGGTAAAGAAATTGTACTCAAAGTAACAAAACCTCATGAATATCTAGAAGGACAAAAGGGACAAGTCTCATTCCATGGAGAAAGAATCGTATCATTTCAAAAAGCAGCCTAAATAAAATGGGCTGCTTTTTGATTAGATGACGTTAAAATGTTTTAATGCGTTATAAATACCATTATCTTCAATATCAGTTGTAATATACGTTACATAATCAAATAGATCAGGATTAGAATTGCCCATAGCCACTGATTCCTTAGTATAAGTCAACATTGGTAGATCATTGGTAGAATCACCAATAGAAATACAATCATCAATAGAAGCACCAATGAGATCAATAAATGTTTGAATACCTGTTGCTTTAGAACAATCTTTAGGAACTACTTCAATGAAGTCTTCAGCACGCTGGATATATTCTAAATCATCTTTAAATGCATCCTTAAATGATTCAATATCATCTTCTGGTGTATACCATGCAGTGAACTTATCAAAATTAGGTTCATCATCTTTATAATATACAGGAACATTTACTTTAATATCACTATAACGTTCTTTGATTTCTTGAACTGTCTTTGTCTTGATTGTTTCAGGGAAATAAATAGATTCAGGACCTTCTAATACGGCATCAATATCTAATTCTACCGCTTTATTCACAATTCCTTTCTTTAATTCTGAAGGAAGTTTAGCATGATAGATTTCTTTACCATGATAGTAGATATTAGTCCCACAACCACAGATATAACCATCTAATCCTAATTCTTTAATTACATCTTCTATAATACAAATAGTACGTCCTGTATTCACCATCAGGATATGTCCATTATCCTGAGCTAGTTTAATTGCTTTCTTTGTGCTTTCAGGAACAGTAAAGTCTGTTTCTGTAGATAATGTACCATCAATATCAAAAAATATAACTCTTCTACTCATAAATATTCTCCTTGTTTCATACAACTAAACCACAAATAATTATATCTGTCAACAATCTCTCAATTCTTGAAAATACCACATGGTAGCGCATTAATTTACTATGAAGCGACATTGAATAGAAACCTAATATGTGATAATATTAAATAAGATTCAGAAAGGATTGAGAATATGTATAAGATTGTAAAAAAAGAAGTACTTAATGACGTTGTACAGCTAATGGAAGTACATGCGCCAATGGTTGCAAGAAAATGTGAACCAGGGCAGTTTATTATTTTACGTGTAGGAGAAGATGGAGAAAGAATCCCTCTTACAATTGCTGATTATGATAGAGAAAAGGAAACAATCACAATAATTTATCAGATTGTAGGTTACTCTACTAAACAGCTTGCTAAGTTAGAAGAAGGAGACTATATCACTGACTTCGTAGGTCCTCTTGGTGTCCCTACTCATCTTGAAAAGAAGGATCACGTAATCGGTGTAGCTGGAGGTGTGGGTAGTGCACCATTATTCCCACAGTTAAGAAAACTAGCAGGACTTGGTACTAAGGTTGATGTAATCATTGGTGGACGTGAAGAACAGTATGTATTATGGGCAGATCGTTTTAAAGAATTTTGTGATAATGTATATATCGCAACTAATGATGGCTCTGTAGGTACAAAAGGTTTTGTTACTGATGTTTTAACTGATTTACTTGATAAGGGTGAAAAGTATGATGAAGTTATTGCAATTGGACCAGTTGTAATGATGAAGGCAGTTGTTGGAGTAACTAAGCCTAGAGATATTAAGACAATGGTTTCACTTAACCCAATCATGATTGATGGTACAGGTATGTGCGGATGCTGCCGTGTTACTGTTGATGGTAAGATCAAATTTGCCTGTGTTGATGGACCAGACTTTGATGGTTTAAATGTTGACTTTGATGAATTAATGGCAAGACAGAGAATGTTCAAGGAAGAAGAACATCTTGTTGACAGCAATGCAGACCGTATGTGTAACTTAATGAAGGGGGTTAAATAATATGCCTAATATGTCAAATAAAAAGGTAGAAATGCCTTCTCAGGAACCTGAAATTCGTGCAACTAACTTTAAAGAAGTTGCTTTAGGATATACTAAAGAAATGGCTCAGGAAGAAGCAGCTCGTTGCCTAAACTGTAAAAAGCCTCGCTGTGTGGATGGATGTCCAGTAAATGTACCTATCCCTCATTTTATTCAGGAAGTAGTGAATGGTGATTTTGAAAAAGCTTATGAAATCATCACTACAGAAAATGCTTTGCCTGCAATCTGTGGTCGTGTATGTCCACAGGAAAACCAGTGTGAAGGTAAATGTATTAGAGGTATCAAGGGCGAATCAGTTGCCATTGGTAGACTTGAAAGATTCGTTGCTGATTACCATAGAGATCATGGTAAACCAACTGAAACTAAGATTGAAAAGAACGGCAAGAAAGTTGCTATTGTAGGTTCAGGACCTTCAGGTATTTCTTGTGCCGGTGAACTTGCTAAACGTGGTTATGATGTAACAGTATTTGAAGCATTACATAAAACTGGTGGTGTATTATCTTATGGTATCCCAGAATTCCGTTTGCCAAAAGATTTAGTACAGGCTGAAATTGATGGTGTTGCAGACTTAGGTGTTAAGTTTGAAACAAACGTTGTAGTTGGTCGTTCTATCACAATTGATGAGTTACAGGAAAGTGGTTATGATGCTGTATTCGTAGGTGCTGGTGCTGGTTTACCTCGTTTCCAGGGTATTCCAGGTGAAAACCTTGATGGTGTTTATGCTGCAAACGAATTCTTAACTCGTGTTAACTTAATGAAGGGTTATGAATTCCCTAAACATCCTACTCCAGTAAAAGTAGCTGATACAGTATGTGTTGTAGGTGCTGGTAACGTAGCTATGGATGCTGCAAGAACTGCTAAGAGACTTGGTGCTAAGAACGTATATATCGTATATCGTCGTAGTGATGCTGAAATTCCTGCACGTGCTGAAGAAGTACATCATGCTAAGGAAGAAGGTATTATCTTCAAGTTATTAACTAATCCAGTTGCTGTTCATGGTGACAATGGTTCAGTTAAAGCTCTTGAATGTGTAGAAATGGAATTAGGAGAACCAGATGCATCTGGTAGAAGAAGACCAATTGCAAAAGAAGGTACTAACTTTACTATTGATTGTGGTACAGTTGTTATCGCAATCGGTCAGTCTCCAAACCCATTAATTAGACAGACTACTCCTGGTCTTGATTGCCAGAAGTGGGGTGGTATCATTGTTGAAGAAGAAACTAACCATACATCTAAAGAAGGCGTATGGGCTGGTGGTGACGTTGTAACTGGTGCTGCTACTGTAATTCTTGCTATGGGTGCTGGTAAAAAAGCAGCTAAAGCTATTGATGAAAAATTAAGTGGTGAATAAATGTATTGTACACGATGTGGTAAAGAATTAGAGGAAGATGCAAAGTTCTGTCCTAATTGTGGAGAACCTGTGAGATTAGAAAACAGAACAGACTACACAAACATGGAAGATTATGCTTCTAGTAATGGCTATACAAGTCCTTATTATGAAGAAGATCGTGCCTCTGTTGGATTATGTATCATTTCATTCTTATTCCCTTTTATGGGTGTTATCTTCTTCTTCATGAAAAGAAGAACGACTCCTAATAAGGCAAAGGCATGTCTGATTACAGGAATCGTTAGTTTTGTATTGAATTTTATTGCAACTTATGCATTATTATTAAACACAGGAATCAGAATCTTTTGATTCCTGTGTTTTTCTGCATAATAAAAAATTTCTGTTTTATGATAATAATAATTTACTGACATTTTTTATTATGATAAAATACTCTGTTGTAAAGGAGGCAGTATAATGCATAAATTATTAGAACCATATGCAGCCCTTGTCCCATTCCTAGGTGTTGCGTTAGGGGATAATGTTGAAATAGCTTTACACGATCTCACATCTCCTGAACAGGAAGTTGTTGCTATCGCAAATGGTGAGATTTCTGGCAGAGAAATTGGTGCTAAGCTTTCAAATTTATCTGTTCATTATTTAGAAACAAAACAGTATGAAAAAAGTGACTATGTCATGAACTACAAAACAGCAGGTCCTGATGGTAAACTGTTAAAATCTGCAACATACTGGATCAAGGAACCAGGAAATGTTTATCCTGTTGGTATGCTTTGTATTAACGTTAACGTCACAGATTTTGAATATATTGAAACTGCGATGAGAAGAATTCTTGGCATTAAAGATAATACAAATGTAGAATTCAAATATGATAGCCCAATCGAAATCTTATCTTCTCCACTTGATGAGATGGTAGAAAAATACATCAATGAATGTATGCAGTATATGGGAGTTCCATCTTATGTTCATGCAGAAAGATTAAAAGTAGAAGAAAAGATCAGAGTTGTTAAATACTTACAGGACAAAGGAACATTTAAAGTAAAAGGTGCAATTGCCCTAGTTGCAGATAAGTTAGATGTTTCTGAACCAACAATTTATCGTTATTTAAAGAAAGCATAGGAGGAAAAACATGGATTTAGTTTACGTAAGTGGTCATAAGAATCCGGATACAGATTCAATTTGTGCGGCCATCAGTTATTCATATTTATTAAATGCAACTCATAAGTACGGACAGGCAGTACCAGTAAGACTTGGTGAAGTAAGCCGTGAAACTGAGTATGTATTAAAGAGATTTAATGCACATACACCACAGTTATTAAAGTCAGTTAAACAGAAAGTAGAAGATCTTGATTACGATCAGGTAACTCTATTCTCTAAAGAATTAACTTTAAGAACTGCTTGGTCATTAATGTGCCAGATGAACTTAAAGAGCGCTCCAGTATTAGATGATCATTCTCATCTTTTAGGTTTATTATCTTCTACAAACATTATTGAAGGTTACATGGAAGATTGGGATAAAGATATCTTAAAGAATGCACATACTCCAATTGAAAACGTCGTAGATACATTAGATGCTAAGATCGTTTATTTAAACCCAGAATTACGTACTATCAAGGGTAGTCTTCATATCACTGGTATGAACTCTCAGGAAGTTATTGATCATGTTAATGAACATGATGTTATCATCACTGGTGGTGACAGAACTGAAGGTATTCGTGAAATGTTGAAAAAGAAGGTTGATTTAATCATTCTTACTAACTCATTACACTTAGAAGAATCAGTTCTTGAAGAATGTAAGAATGCAGGTGTCAGTGTAGTAACTACTGCTTTCACTACATTCAAGACTTCTCAGCAGATCATTCAGGCAGTACCTGTTGAATATGTTATGCAGAAGGGTGATTTAACATGCTTCTCTACAGATGATACTGTAGATTACTTAAAAGAAGTAATGAGTGAAACTAGATATCATTCATATCCTGTTATCGACTTAAATGATCAGGTAGTAGGTACTATCTCTCGTTTCCAGGTTATTACTGGTGATCATAAGAAGATGATTCTTGTTGACCATAACGAAAGAGGACAGGCTGTAGAAGGTATTGAAGAAGCAGAAATCTTAGAAGTAGTAGATCACCACAGAGTGGCTGATTTCCAGACTGTAGGTCCATTACAGTTCAGAGCTGAACCACTTGGCTGTACTTGTACAATTATTGCGAAAATGTATAAGGAACAGGGTGTAGAAATTCCTAAGAATGTAGCTGGTTTAATGTTAGGAGCTATTATTTCTGATACATTACTATTCAGATCTCCAACTTGCACAAAGACTGATAAAGAAATTGCGTTAGAATTAGCTAAAATTGCTGGTGTAGATGCTGAAGAATTTGGTCTTGCAATGTTTAAGGCTGGTACTTCATTAGTAGGTAAATCAATTGAAGAAATCTATAACCAGGATTACAAGGCATTCAATATTGGTGATGCAAAAGTTGGTATTGCTCAGGTTAATACTATGGATATCGATGGATTTGCACCACTTAAGGCTGAAATGCTTGAATATATGGAAAATCTATGTGTTGAAAATGGATTTGATACAGCAGTTCTATTATTAACTGATGTCATCAATGCAACAAGTGAAGTATTTGTTGCAGGCAGCCATCCTGAATATGTAGAAAATGCCTTCAATGTACAGTTAGTTGAACATGAAGCGAACTTACCAGGCGTTATTTCTCGTAAGAAACAGGTTGTTCCAGCTATCACTCGTGCTATCAACGCTTAATAAATTTAGCTATTTGTTGAGAACTCAACGAATAGCTTTTTTATTGCATGAAAATGTTGATAAATTAAAACAATAAGAATAATTTATTATTGCATACTTAATTGAAACAGTTATTTGAAACAATATTTCACTATTTTGTCGTAAATATCGCCATAATTTTATCTAATTTTGTGTTTTGTACATATAAAAGTATGGTATTTTTGTGAAAAATTTGGTATACTTATTGAGGCATAAAAAGATTGTTTTTATTTTTAAACAAAAAATATTTAAGGAGGAGAGTATGGAAAACTCAAAAATGAAATGGTATACCCTGGCTTTCATGGCATTTTCTACTGTTTGGAGTTTTGGTAACGTACTTAACGGTTTCGTTTACTTCAACGGTATCCAGGTTATATTCAGCTGGATTTTAATGTTCGCACTATACTTCGTACCATATGCCCTTATGGTTGGTGAACTTGGTTCAGCATTTAAAAATGCCGGTGGGGGTGTCAGCTCATGGATCAAGGAAACAATGGGTCCTAAACTTGCATACTATGCAGGGTTCACTTATTGGGCTTGTCACATCACTTATATCGCAAGTAAAGGTACTGGTGGATTAAAGGCTCTTAGCTGGGTAATCTTCAGAAACCATACAGTTTATGATAGCCTACCAACTATCTATGTTCAGCTTGCTACACTTGCTGTATTCTTATTATTCTGCTATATCGCAAGCCGTGGATTAAACCCACTAAAGAAACTTGCTACATTAGCAGGAACATCAATGTTTGTTATGTCAATCCTTTATATCTTAATGATGTTCGCAGCACCAGCTATCAACCCTAATGGTGGCTATGTACATATGGACTTTAGTTTTAAAAACGTCGTGCCACAGTTCAATGTACAGTACTTCACATCATTATCTATCTTAGTATTCGCAGTTGGTGGATGTGAAAAGATTTCACCATATGTAAACAAGGTAGAAAACCCTGAAAAGGGATTCCCTAAAGGTATGATTGCACTTGCTATCATGGTTTGTGTATGTGCTATCTTAGGTACATTCGCAATGGGTATGATGTTCGATCCTAAGATGATCAATGCTTCTGAACAGGCATTCGAAAGCTATGTTGCTAATGGTGCTTATTGGTCATTCCAGAAATTAGGTCAATACTATCACATGGGTGATACATTACTCGTTATCTACGCATTATGTAACATGGTTGGTCAGTTCTCTACTTTAGTATTAAGTATTGATGCTCCACTTAGAATGTTATTAGACAACGAAGAAACTAGAGAATATATCCCATCTGCTTTATTTAAGAAGAATAAGTATGGTGCATATATCAACGGTATTAAGTTAGTTGTTGTACTTTCTGGTTCAATCATCTTAATTCAGTCATTCGTTCCTGGTGCAGCTGCCGTATTAAAACAGTTAAATAAGCTTAACTCAGTATGTATGCCAATGCGTTACTTATGGGTATTTGCTGCTTATGTTGCTTTACGTCAGGCTATGGACAAGTTCCCAGCAGATTATCGTTTCGTTAAGAATCAGGCTGTTGCTAAGTTCTTCGGTATCTGGTGCTTTATCGTAACTGCAGCTTGCTGTGTACTTGGTATGTATGACAAAGATCCATTCACATTCGCATTAAACGTAATTGCCCCTGTAGTTCTTTGTGCTTTAGGATTAATCATGCCTAAACTTGCAGAAAAAGAACGCCGTGAAGGAAAAAGATAAATGATATAAAATATCCTTTTGGCAGGGCCAGAAGGATATTTTTATATAAATTAAGGAGATAATATAAATGTTTAAGGAAACTTCAAAAGAATTATTAGAATTCTTATCAAAAAGTCCTACTGCTTTCCATGCAGTAGAAAACTATCGTCAGATCTTAAATGCTGATGGATTTAAAGAATTATTAGAAAGTGAACATTGGGATATCGTACCAGGTGGTAAGTATTATGTAACAAGAAATAATACAAGTATCTTAGCTTTCAAAGTAGGTACAAAGTTAGACAACTACAGTTTCAACATTGTGACTTCACATACAGATTCACCAACTTTCAAGGTTAAAGAAAATGCTGAAATCGAAGTGAAGAATAAGTATACTCAGTTGAATACTGAAGGATATGGAGGAATGTTATGTGCTACTTGGTTAGATCGTCCTCTATCAATTGCTGGTCGTGTATTAGTATCTGAAGGTAACAGCATCGTTACTAAGTTATTAAACATTGATCGTGATTTATTAATGATTCCTAATGTAGCTATTCATATGAACCGTGCGGCTAATGATGGATTCAAGTATAACTTACAGGTAGATATGCTTCCATTATTAAGTGGTGGTGATGATCGTCAGAAAGACTTCAAACAGATTATTGCGGATGAATTAGGTGTAAAGAAAGAAGACATCTTAGGACATGACTTATATCTTTATAACCGTATGGCTCCATCTATCTGGGGTGCTAATGAAGAATTCATTTCTTCAGGTCACTTAGATGACTTACAGTGTGGTTTCGCTTCATTAAAGGCATTACTTGCTGGTTATAACGATGAATCTATCGATATCATGGCTTGCTTCGATAACGAAGAAGTAGGTTCAGGAACTAAGCAGGGTGCTGATTCTACATTATTGAGAGATACATTAATTCGTATCAACAATGCTTTAGGTAAGACTGAAGAAGATTACCATCGTGCACTTGCATCAAGCTTCATGCTTTCTGCAGATAATGCACATGCTGTACATCCAAACCATCCAGAACATACTGATGTAACTAACTGCACTTATATGAACGAAGGTGTTGTTGTTAAGTCACATGCTGGTCAGAAATATACAAGTGATGGCGTGTCAATGGCAGTTGTAAAGTCTCTTGCATCTGGCGCAGATGTACCTCTACAGTATTTCGCTAACCGTTCAGATAAGGCTGGAGGAAGTACTTTAGGTAATATCGCTATGGCTCAGGCTTCTATGAATGCTGTAGATATCGGTTTACCTCAGCTTGCAATGCATTCATCATATGAAACTGCTGGTATCAAGGATACTTACTATGCAATCTCATTAATGAAGGCATTATTTGATTCACATATTCAGGAAACATCTACTCATAGCTTAGAAATCAAACGCTAATGAAGTTTCAACAAGATAGAGAAAAGCTCATGGTTTCTATGATGGTAGGGACCATGACTTCCTATATTGCTCTTATGTTTGTCAAAGAGCTAATCAATCAGAAGTATTTAATCAATTTCTATATCGATAGTTTAGTGGCTGTTGTTGCGCTTGTTCTGGCATTCCTGCAGATCAAGATGCAGTATAAGATATATAAAGAGAGAAAAATTTCTTCTAAAGCACTCAATATTACATTATTAAGCATTCTTTTCGCATTGATATTAAACGTTTTATTCCCTAAAGGAATTGATTTCTCGTTCCTCGTACTTGTTGTTGGAATGATCATTTCTAACCGTTTATGTAGTAAAGAATGGCCAAAGTGAAGGATTTCCTCGGAAATCCTTTTTAGATAGAATTACTTTTTATGGCTATCTTTATTACAGAAAGATGTTATAATGAAATAGGAAGAGAACATTAGCACCTGCCGATTCTCTTCAACTGCCTCATGCCAGTGACCTGAACGCTGGCTTTTTTTGTTAGAAAGGGTGATTATAATGAAAAGATTAGCACATAGAGGGTATAGTGATTTATTTCCAGAAAACACAATGTCTGCGTTTGAAAAAGCAGTCAATTCTTCATTTGAAGGGATAGAAACAGATGTACAGATGACAATAGATGGCGAACTTCTGTTACTACATGATGATAAGATCAATCGTACAAGTAATGGTAAAGGTGTTTTAAGAAATATGACATTTCAAGAAGCACGTCAATATAATTATAATAACAAGATGGATATCACAGAACAGATTCCTACGCTTGATTCTCTCTTGACATTACTTGATTCTACCGATAAATTATTGAATATAGAAATCAAGGATACTGTATCTAGTGGTCTTGAAGAAAAACTAAGAGATGTGATTATGAAGCATCATATGACAGATCGTATTTATTTTTCTTCTACAAGTCTAGAAAGATTATTAAATATGCGTGCTTTAATGCCTGATTCTTATTATGCTTTAATCGTACTAAGAGGTTATAAGAAGTGTAAACAGCAGGTGATTGATCATCATTTAGATGGTATTCATAGTCGTTATTCTTATTTGACACATGAAGAAATAGTAGATTTAAAAAGTAGACATATTAAAATAGGTGCCTGGACAATTAAAGAAAAAGAACAGTATGACTTCTTTAAGAAAGAAGATATTGATTTTATATTTGCGAATGGATTATTTGAAGAGGATAAATAATGAGATTAGATAAATTTTTAAAGTTATCACGTATTATTAAGAGAAGAACATTATCTAAAGAAATAAGTGAAGCATCACGTGTTAAAGTAAATGGTAAAGTTGCTAAACCTGCCACTAAAGTGAAAATTGGTGATGAAATAGAAGTCAGCTTTGGACGTACTATCTTAACAGTGAAAGTATTGATGCTTAAAGACCATGTATTAAAGGATGAAGCATCTTCTCTTTATGAAATTATTAAAGAAGAAAAAGTAGAAGAAGAAACTATTTACTAAGAGCCTTTTGTAAGGTTCTTTTTTTAATGCTAGAATAATGGTATAATTCGATTAGTTAAGGAGTTGACTCGAATGGCTAAAAAGAAAAGAAAAATGGGTAATATATATGGAATTGTCTTTATCATAATTTCTGTATTTCTTATTTATACTTTATATGCAAAAGTACAGCATATTCAGGCTCAGAAGGCCACTTATCAGAAACTTGTTGTACAAGAGAATGAATTAAAGAAAGAAAAAGCAAAACTCGCAAAAGAAGTAGATAGTTTAAATGATAGTGATTATGTAGTACGTTATGCACGTAGTCATTATATATTTTCTAAAAATGGTGAAGAAGTGATTATTCTACCGGAAAATAAATAAGCATGTGCTTATTTGTTTTTGTAAGGAGATTGTATGTTTCAGAAGATTTATAATAAATGTAGAGATAAAAATATAATTGTATATCTTCCTGATGATTATTACCAAAGTGAAGAGAGATATCCTGTTCTTTATATGAATGATGGTCAGAATGCCTTTTTTGATGATCAGGCTTATATTGGTGTCAGCTGGGGTATGGAAGATTATTTAAAGAAAAGTGGTTTAAAGGTTATTGTAGTAGCTATTCCCTGTGTCTTTAGTGAATATGGTCGTGCAAGTGAATATGGTCCCTGGGATGTTGAGAGTGGGGTCTTGATGCGTGATGGGTCTCATGAGCTCATTAAAGGAACTGGAGAAGAGTACTGTGAATGGTTGATTCATGATCTAAAACCATATATAGATGGTCGTTATCGTACATTAAAAGATGATACGGCTATGATAGGGAGCTCTTCTGGTGGAGTTATCACTGCTTATGCCTGTATGAAGCATCCAGATGTATTTCATAAAGGCGCTGCAGTTTCAACTGCTTATTGGCTCTATCAAAAGGAATTTATTGATTTAGTGAAGACAAGTGACTTAAGTGGTCTTGAACGTTTTTATTTTGATGTAGGCGGTAAAGAAGGTTATTACGATGACTCTTTGAGTCAGGATTATTTATGGTCTAATAATGAAATAGAATATTTAATAAGACAAAAAGGAATTGACTATATGTATCGTGTCTTTGAATATGATGTACATAGTGAAGCCTGCTGGAGAAATAGAGTACCAATCTTTATGTCTTATTTATATGGAGGAGAATGACTATGTATAAAATGATGTTATCGGATTTAGATGAAACACTTCTTATAGGACAGCATGTCCCTGTATTTAATCAGAAGGCAATACGTGAGGCTAAAAAGCATGGCTTGCGTTTTGTAGTCGCAACGGGACGATCTCATAGAATGATTGGGGATATTCTTAAAGAAATAGGTACATATGATATGTCTGGTGAATATTCTATTTGTTTTAATGGGGGTCTTGTAGTAGAGAATAAAGACTTTAAGATTCTTCATTTCCAGGGTCTTGATTATGAATTATTAAAGAAATGTTTTGATTATGGATGTAAAGAAAATCTTTGCATGCTCGTTTTCACATTAGACTGCTGTTATATCTATAATCCAGATGAATTTGAAGTAAATAGAAAGATTGAACAGAAAACGCCAATGAAGGTGATCTATGATCATGAGACTGAATTCTTAAAAAATGAATCTATCGCTAAGATTCTTTTAGTAAAGAGAGATATGAATTATTTGAAGGAATTACGTGATGAGATGTATCAGGATATTGGAGATCAAGTAGAACTCACTTTCTCTTCTAATCGTTATCTAGAATGTAATGCGATTGGTATTAATAAGGGTGTAGGTTTAAAGTGGCTTGCAGATTATTTGAATATTGATATTAATGATACAATTGCGATTGGCGATAATTATAATGATGTGTCAATGATTAAGGAAGCAGGACTAGGAGCCTGTGTGAGCTGTGCTGCTGATGATATTAAAGAAATCAGTGATTATGTCTGTGAAAAGAATTTTGATGAAGGTGCAGTGAAAGAAGTAATAGAAACATTTGTATTAAAGGAGGCATAAGAGATGGAATATAAATTAATTGCAAGTGATTTAGATGAAACTTTATTAAATGATGACCATGTTGTACCAGAAAGTAATATTTATTGGATTCAAAAAGCAGTGAAGGAACGTGGGGTGAAGTTTGTACCAGCAACAGGAAGAGGTTATATGCAGATCTTACCTGAACTTACACAGTTAGGTTTAAAAGATATGGAAGGAGAATATGTTTTAAGCTTCAACGGTGCTGCTTTAACTGAGAATAAAGATAATCGTATTATTGAATTCAATGGCTTAGGATTTGATAAGATGAAGGAAATCTTTGAATTTGGTTTAAAACAGGATGTCTGCATACATGTTTATACAAATGATACACTTTATATATATAACTTAAGTGAGTCTGAAGCAGAAAGACTCAAGCACCAAAAGCTTGAAGTAGTTTATCCAGAAGAAAACAGTGTTGATTTCTTAAAGGATGCCACTATCGCAAAGATTTTATATCAGAATGTGGATGTGCCTTATTTAATGAGTTTAGAACCAAAAATGACAGATATTACTAAAGGATGTTCAGTAAGCTATTCTTCTAACCGTTATATGGAATTCAATAAAGAAGGCGTAGATAAAGGAGTAGGACTCCAGCATCTTGCAGATCAATTAGGTATCAAGATAGAAGAAACTATTGCGGTTGGAGATAACTATAATGATATGGCAATGCTTAAAAAGGCAGGTTTAGCTGTTGCTGCAGGTAATGCGGTTGAAGATGTTAAAAAAGCATGTGACTACACAACGCATGCAGATAATAATGAAGGTGTAGTTGCGGAATTAATTAAGAAGTTTATTTTTCATGAAGACATTTAAATCTATTATTGAAAATGAAGCCAAACAGCCTTACTATCAAGCATTACATGAATTTGTAGAAGCAGAATATGCTTCTAAGACAATATTTCCTCCTCATAATCATATATTGCATGCATTTAACTTCTGTGATTATGAAGATATAAAGGTTGTTATTATAGGTCAGGATCCCTATCATGAATTACATCAAGCCAATGGTTTAGCTTTTAGTGTGAATAAAGGCGTACGCATACCACCTTCACTTGTGAATATTTATAAAGAAGCTCATAATGATGTAGGTATTGATATACCAAATCATGGTGATTTGACAGCCTGGGCAAAGCAGGGGGTTCTTCTTTTAAATACTGTCTTAACAGTACAGGAAGGACGTGCAAATTCTCATAAAGGTAAAGGCTGGGAAATCTTTACTGATCATATTATTGAAGAGATGAATAAACGTGAAAAGCCTGTTGTGTTTATTTTATGGGGACGTCAGGCAGAAAACAAAGCCAGTATGATTGATACAAATAAACATTGTGTCATTACAAGTGCGCATCCATCTCCTTTGAGTGCTCATCGTGGTTTCTTTGGCTCTAAGCCATTTTCTCGTACTAATGAATTTCTTGTTAGTCAAGGGATAGAACCAATAGATTGGAGGATTGATTAATGTTTAGAAATATAGATAAAGCAATCGCATATATTGAATCTAAGAGACATAAGAATACAATTGAATCATTTGGAAGAATCCTAGAAGAATTAGGCATTAATACAAAACAGAAGAATATGATTCATATTGCAGGTACAAATGGAAAAGGTTCTACAGTGAACTATCTAAGAAGTATTTTAAATGCGCACGGATATCATGTAGGAACATTTACTTCTCCTTATATGATTAAGCATAATGATCGTATTCGTATTGATGATCATCCTATTAGCGATGAAGATTTACTTGCACTCATTAATAAATATGAATCAGTCATTGAAGAAAAGAATCTATCTATGTTTGAAATTGATGTTTTAATCATGTTAGATTATTTCTCTACTCATGACTTAGATTATCGCATTATTGAATGTGGTATTGGTGGTGCTAATGATAAGACAAATGTCATTCAGCCAATTATTAGTGCAATCACTAATATTGGGAATGACCACTTAGATCAGATTGGCCCTAGTCTTTATGATGTCATCAATGAAAAGATGGGAATCATTAAAGAAGGACAATACTTTATTACAAGTGAAGTAGAAGGAACAGTACTCGCAAGATTACAGGAACAATGTGATGCAATGGGTGCGACAATGGTTGTTGTACCTGAATATCAGGTATCACGTTATCCATTCCATTTCCGTTATCGTGATATGGCCTTTACTTTAAAGAATCAGGGAATCTATCAGATTGCGAATGCGCGTTTAGCTCTTACTATTGCGAATAAGCTTATTACTTTAGATTCAGAAACAACTGAAAAGGCGATAGAAAGTGCTGTGTGGTATGGTCGTTTTGAAATGATGACTGTAGCGGGACATCAAGTTATTCTTGATGGTGCGCATAATACGGATGGTATTAAAGCGTTACTAAGTACAGTGCAGTATGTCCATACTGAAGATACAGTCTTTATCTTTTCAGGTTTGAAGGATAAAGATGTGGATGAAATGATTGAACTGATTGATGAAGCAGGTTATCCAATTTATCTCACTTCATTCAATGATGAACGTGCATCTGATTTAGCTAGTTATCGTAGCTTTAGTACTGTAACTGTAGTCCCACATTTTGCGGAAGCTATTAAAGTCGCATTACTTAAACATGATCAGATTGTTATTACAGGTTCACTTCATTTTATTTCTTCTGTCAGAAAATATCTCAAACAGAACTATTAAGTCAAACTTACGCGTAAGTCTGACTTTTTTTATATTTAAAATGTAATAGATGTGTAGTATAATAAATGTAAGAATTTAATGAAATTGAATCTTATAACTATCATAATTGTACCAATTGTGGTAGAATAGATTTATCGAAAAGAAAGCGATTACATTTTTTAGGAGGAGATAGAGAAATGGGTAAAGAAATCGTTGCTATGATCCTAGCCGGTGGCCGTGGAACAAGATTAAAAGAATTAACTGCGAAAGTTGCTAAACCTGCTGTCTACTTTGGTGGTAAATATCGTATTATCGACTTCCCACTAAGTAACTGTGCCAATTCAGGTATTGATGTAGTAGGTGTTTTAACACAGTATGAATCAGTACTATTAGGAACTTATGTTGGTTCAGGTACTAAATGGGGTCTTGATGGTAATAACTCACTTGCTGCAATTCTACCAGCACGTGAAAGAGGAGAAGTAGGTGCTACTTGGTATGCAGGTACTGCTGATGCAATTTATCAGAATATTAGCTTCTTAGATCAGTATGATCCAGAATATGTATTGATTTTATCTGGTGACCACATTTATAAGATGGATTATGAAGAAATGTTGAATGTGCATAAAGAAAAAGGTGCAGATTTAACTGTTGCTGTATTAAATGTTTCTTTAAAAGAAGCAAGCCGTTTTGGTATCATGAATACAGATGATAAAGGCTATATTTATGAATTCGAAGAAAAACCAGAAAAACCAAAATCTACATTGGCTTCAATGGGTATTTATATCTTCAGTTATAAAGAATTACGTAAATACTTAATTGCGGATGCAGCAGATGAAAACAGTAAGCATGACTTTGGTATGAATATTATTCCTGCTATGCTTGCAGATAAGAAGAAGTTATATGCTTGGACTTTTGATGGCTATTGGAAAGATGTAGGAACTGTTGAAAGCTTATGGCAGGCAAATATGGACCTTCTTGATGATAAAGAACTTGATCTTTATAACATCAAGAAAGATTGGAAGATCTACTCAGAAGATACACTTGGTAAACCACAGTTAATTGGTAAAGATGCAAGTGTAAAGAATTCATTAGTTACACAGGGATGTGTTGTTAATGGTGAAGTTGAAGGATCTGTTTTATTCAATAATGTTAACGTAGGTGAAGATGCTAAGGTTATTGATTCAGTATTAATGCCTGGTGTTCTTATTGAAGAAGGCGCTGTTGTCAAGAAAGCAATTATTGATGAAGGCGTTGTAATTAAAGCTGGAACAGTTGTGAATGATGAAGCAAAAGAGGTCGCTTTAGTAAGTGACAATGGCAGATAAGGAGTGAAGAGCAAATGGCAAATGTAGTAGGATTAATCAATTTACATAGTAATGTATCTTTGAAAGGATTAACAGAAAGACGTCCAGTTGCTTCAGTTAGCTTCTTGGGTCGTTATGGTGTTATTGACTTCGTATTATCTAACTTTTCAAACTCTCGTATTGATAAAGTTGGTATTTTAGTAAAAGAAAAACCAAGATCATTATTGAAACATATTGGTTCTGGTAATGCATGGAACTTTAACTCTAAAAGAGGTGGTATTTCATTATTATATGATGAAAAATATGCAAACAGTAACATGTACAACCATGACATCAACAATATGTTAGAAAATATTGCATTCTTAGAAAAATCAACTGAAGATTATGTTGTTATTTCTCCAGCACATATCATTACTACTATGGATTTCTCTGATGTTGTAGAAGCACATGAAAAATCTGGTTGTGATGTGACTGTCGTATATAAGAAAATTAAGAATGCGAATGAAACATTTATCGGTTCTGATTTCTTAAAGATTAAGGACAAGCAGGTTGTTGATTTTGAATTAAATAAAGGTAATCGCAAGGATCGTTCAATCTCACTTGAAACTTATGTAATTAATAGAAAAGCATTAATCAAGATGCTTTATAAAGCACAGAAAGTATCTGTATTCTATGATTTAAGAGATACTTTAAATTATTTAAAAGATGAAATGAAGATCAACGCTTATGAATATAAAGGATTCGCAAAATGCATTGATTCATATGCAGCTTACTTCAAGACATCTCTTGAATTCCTTGATATCGATGTATCAACTCAGGCATTCAAGTCTAACTGGCCAATTTTCACAAATACTAACGATACACCACCTTCAAAGTATCTAAAGGATGCTGAAGTAAAGAGCTCTTATATTGCGAATGGTGTATTTGTAGATGGAGTTGTAGAAAATAGTATCTTAGGACGTAATGTTAAGATTGGTAAAGGCGCTGTTGTTAAGAACTCTATTCTATTTAGTGGTTCTTCAGTAGAAGCAGGTGCTCATCTTGAAAATGTTATTATGGATAAAGATGCTAAGGTAAAACATGTTAAAGAACTTATTGGCGATGTAAGTGATCCATTGTATGTCAAAGAAGGTGACATTGTCTAATGAGAATCGTTTTTGCTGCTGGTGAAGCACTTCCTTATATTAAATCTGGAGGGCTCGCTGACGTTATCGGTTCTTTACCAAAAGAACTTGTGAAGAAAGGTCATGAATGTTATGTCATTCTTCCTAAGTATCAGGATATCAAGTTTCCAGAAACTTTAGAATATGTGACTAATTTCTATTTATGGGTAGGATGGAGAAGATGCTATTGTGGTGTCTTTAAGGCAGTATATGATGGTGTGACTTATTTCTTTGTGGATAATGAACAATATTTCAGAAGACCTGGTTTATATGGTTATGATGATGATTATGAAAGATTCGCATTCTATGACTTTGCAGTTCTTGAATGCTTATCTCGTTTAAATATCATGCCAGATATCTTATCATTACATGACTGGCAGACTGCTATGATTGCGCCTCTATATAAAGAAAGATATTGCTATTATGATTTCTATGGTAATGTGAAGATTACATTCACAATCCATAATATCGCTTATCAGGGTAAATGTGATCCATTCTTATTGAATGATCTATTCGGTTTAGATAACTACTTATATTATAATGGTAATGTACGTAATGATGATTGCATGAACATGATGAAAGCAGCTATTCTTTATTCAGATGCAATTACAACTGTATCTCCAACCTATGCCAAGGAGATTCTAACAGATGCTTATGGTGAAGGATTACAGAGTATCCTTGCTATGCGTAAAGATGATCTTTATGGTATTTTGAATGGTATCGATTATGATACAAATAATCCAGAAACAGATCCAAATATTCCTTACCATTTCAACGCTAATAGCGTTTATACTGAAAAGGTGAAGGATAAGCTTGCATTACAGGCTGAGGTAGGATTACCACAAGATCCTGATGTTGCACTTATTGGTATTGTAACTAGATTAACATGGCAGAAGGGTTTAGACTTGATCCTTAATCGTATGGAAGAAATCCTGCAGAGAAAGGTTCAGCTATTAATTCTTGGCGCTGGTGATAAGAAATATGAAGAACCATTGGAAGAAATTGCTGGTTTTGGTAATCCAAAGATTTCATTACAGTTAAAATATGATTTTGGTTTATCTTGTCGTATTTATGCAGGCTGTGATATGTTCTTAATGCCTTCGTTATTTGAACCATGCGGATTATCTCAGATGATGTCTTTACGTTATGGTACAATTCCTATCGTTAGAGAAACTGGTGGATTAAAAGACAGTGTTCAGCCATTCAATGAATTTGATGGTACTGGTACTGGATTCAGTTTTGCTAATTATAATGCTCATGAAATGATGGACACTATCGAGTATGCATTACATATCTACTATGATGATAAAGATCAATGGAATGGTTTAATTTATCGTGCTATGACTGAAAAATTAGACTGGGATCGTTCAGCTGATGAATATTTAAGAGTATTTGGTTCATTACTTGGTTAATACAAAGATGGGGGGGGAGTTTCCTCCATCTTTTTGCTTAGGAGATGATATTATGAGTTTGTTAGATAAAGTCAAAGAGTTTACTGAAAGTGAAGAAGTACAAAAGGGTATTCAAAGAGTTAAAGAGAATACTGAAGAAATATTAAGTGAAGAGAATATTAATAAATGTGTTGATCGTGCAAAAGAAGCAGCACATACTGTTTCTGAATCAGAAACATTTCAAAAGGCCAAAGATGGCATTAAAAAAGTGACTGAAACAGAAGAATTCAAGGATGGTATGAATGATTTAAAGGACTTTGGAGCAAAAGGTTTGTCTCTTACATCTAAAGGTTTAGATAAGTTATCAAAAAAATTAAGTGATACAAAGAAATAAGAACGGCGTTTGTCTTGAAGAATAGACGATAATTTGATATAGTGAAGTAAATTATAGATGAGAATGAATAGAACAAGAAGCTTACAGCGAGGATGAAGTGGTGAAAGCATCTAGTGGGAGGTTCTAGGATGCACCCATCTGAGTCTTTTTGAAAGAAAGAACGTTTGACTTGCGTTAAGAGTGAAAAGCTATGGTAAGGTGGATCGTCTTTATCATGAGCTTTTTTTATTTGAGGAGGATGTTATGAGACTATTTAACACATTAACAAACAAAAAAGAAGAATTTAAGCCAATTGAAGAAGGTAAAGTTTCTATCTATATTTGTGGTCCTACAGTTTATAACCATGCTCATATTGGAAATACACGCCCAATGATCGTATTTGATGTATTAAGACGTACTTTTGAATATCTAGGTAATGATGTGACTTTTGTATCTAACTATACAGATGTAGATGATAAGATCATCAAAGCTGCTAAAGCAGAAGGTATTACAGAAAAAGAATTAACTGATAAATATATCAAAGCATATGAAGATGTCAGAGCAGTATTAAATATTGAAGATCCTACATATAAACCAAGAGTCACTGAAACTATGCCTGAAATCATTGATTTCATCCAGGCATTAATTGATAAGGGTTATGCTTATGAAGTAGATGGAGATGTTTATTTCCGTGTTACTAAGGTTAAAGAATATGGTATGTTATCAGGTATTAAGGTAGAAGATTTAATTGCGGGGGCAAGTGATCGTACTCTTTCTGTTGATGACAAAAAGAAAGAAAGTACAACTGACTTCGCATTGTGGAAAAAGACAGATGAAGGTATTCAGTTTGATACACCTTGGTCAAAAGGTAGACCAGGATGGCATACTGAGTGTGTTGTCATGATTAATAAGCTATTCAAGGATGGTAAGATTGATATCCATGGTGGAGGACAGGATTTAAAGTTCCCTCATCATGAAAATGAAATTGCTCAATCTATGGCTTATAATGGACATCCTATCGCCAACTATTGGATGCATAACCAGATGATCAATATCGATGGTGAGAAGATGTCTAAGTCTTTAGGCAATGTATTATGGGCTAAAGATTTAATTGTAGAATTTGGATGCAATGTATTCAAATGGTTGATGTTATCTACTCACTATCGTAATCCATTAAATATGACTGATGATGTTATTGCAGGTGTACGTAAAGAAGTATCTAAAGTAGAAAATGCGACTAAGAATGCGTCTTTATATTTACAGGTGAACCATGTTCCTGCTCATGATTATAAGAAGGAAACTGTGGATGCTATGGTCAATGCATTAGAAGATGATTTAAATACATCTCTCGCATTAACACAAGTATTAGATCAGGTAAAAGTATTGAATCAGGTGATGCGTGTGAGAGAAAAAGACAATGATGTCATTGCGACTGAATATGCAACTCTTGTCAAGATGGGTGACGTTTTAGGCTTCTTATTTGAAGGTACTAAATTATCTGAAGAAGATATCACTTTATATGAACAATGGAATGCTTATAAGAAAGAAAAGAACTTTGATGAAGCAGACCGTGTTAGAAAAGAATTAACTGAAAGAGGCATTCTCTAATGCGTCCAGAGTTAATGAATGCGCTCGCTGTTGCTTATTTAGGTGATGCAGTCTTTGAAGTATATGTCCGTGAATATTTACTCACAGAGAAGGGAATTATGAAGCCTCATGAATTACAGAGAGCTTCTATCAAGTATGTCAGTGCTTATGCCCATGCAGGTTTTATGAAATATGCCCTTTCTCGAAATTTCTTCACAGAAGAAGAAGTGCGTTTATTTAAGCGTGGACGTAACTGCAAAGGACATTCAGTTAAGAATAAATCAGTTGTTGTTCATAACCAGTCTTCTGGTTTTGAATCAATGGTTGGACATCTTTATCTCACTAAGCAGACAGAAAGATTAGATGAAATATTTGAATTATTTAAGAAATATGTGGAAGAAGAGGAAGTGACAAAGTGAAAGAATGGATTTATGGTAAAAACACCGTCAAAGAACTATTAACAGGACCTAGACAGATTTATGAAGTTATGATTCAGAACCAGTCAAAGAATGATGATATTGTGAAGTTGTGTCGCAAGAATAATATAAAAATGAGGATGACGGATAAAAATGGCTTTATTAAACTTGTAGGGAATGTAAACCATCAAGGTGTAATGGCTTTAATTGATGGTTATGACTATACACCTTTAGAAGATATTGTACGTAACATTCCAGAAGGAAAACAGCCACTCTTATTAATGCTTGATGGTATGGAAGATCCTCACAACCTAGGGGCTATTATTCGTACATGTGATGCAATTGGTGTAGATGGTGTTATTATTGGTAAGAAGCGTTCTGTTGGTTTAAATGCGACAGTCGCAAAGGTATCAACTGGCGCTATTGACCATGTTCCTGTGGCTCAGGTAACAAACTTATCTCGTACTTTAGATTCTTTAAAGAAAGAAGGATTCTGGGTAGTAGGTTGTGAATTAGATAACTCTACAGATTACCGTGCTGTAGATTACAATATGCCACTCGTTCTTGTGATTGGATCAGAAGGATTTGGTATTTCTCGTTTAGTAAAAGAACATTGTGATATGAATGTCATTCTACCAATGGTAGGTCATGTCAATTCACTCAATGCCTCTGTAGCGACTGCCGTATTACTTTATCAGGTATATAACTCACGTCATCCTCTCTAAGAGGAGGATGATCTATGGATGATCGTACATTAAAGGAACTGATTTATTTAGCAAGATCTAATGATCCTGTCGCATTACAATATCTTTATAGTTATTATGATGCTTTAGTCAAAGCAGTGATGAGAAAGATGAAGTATATCTCATCTATGTCTCTAGAAGCACAGGACTTGTTGCAGGTAGGATTGATTACCTTCGATAAAGTATTCTGGAGCTATCGTGATGACTTGGATACTACATTTGATGTATATGCGAAAAGCTGTATTATTAAAAAGATGCAATCATTACTCAAGAAACAATATACTTTCTTTACTCGTTATGAAAAGAAATCTGTTTCTCTAGATAAGATTGTGAACTATGAAGATTCACGCACTTATGGTGAATTGATTGCAGATCAAAAAGTGGATTACTCTCCACAAAAAGCACAGAATCTAGAAAAAATCTGGGAACTTATTTATGCGATTATCCAGAATGAGACATCAGAAAGAGATCAAAAGATCTTTCATCTTGTTTTATTAGGATATCCTGAAAAAGAGGTGGCACTGATGCTTAATATTTCAATAAAGTGTGTTTATAACAGTGTTTATCGTGTAATGACTAAATTAAGAGCACATCCATTAGGGGAGTTCTTAATTATCAATTGACGATATTGTGTATTTATGATAAATTAATTTAGGTTAAGGAGTGATAAGATGAGAGAAAAGGTAATCTTAGTATGCACGGAATGCTTATCACGTAATTATTCAGTTTATAAGAATAACAGAACAAATGTAAAACGTTTAGAATTACGTAAGTACTGCAAGAAATGCGGTAAGCATACGATACATAGAGAATCGAAATAAGGAGGCTGCATCCATGGATGATAAGGCTAGAAAAGAAAAGCTTAAGCAGGAACGCAAGGAGCTTAGAAAAGCAAAGAAATTAGAACGTCAAAGACGTTTAGAAGAACAAGAAGATAAGAATCCATTAAAATTTAAAGAATGGTTTTCTCTAAAAGGTATTCGTCAGGAAATTAAAAATGTTCATTGGTTAACAAAGAAAGAATTAGCTCGTGATGCATTTGTAGTACTTGCATTTACAGTAATTCTAGGTGTTTATTTCTATGGCGCAGATGCATTAATTGCATTAATTTTAAAGACATTGGGGTTAAGTTAATATGGCAGAAGAATTAGAAACTAAAGTAGAAAATACTGAAGAAACTCATGATTCCAATAATGAAGGAAGACAGTGGTATGTTGTTAATACATATTCAGGTCATGAAAATAAAGTAAAAGAAAATCTTGAAAAACGTGTTGAATCAATGGGACTTCAGAATATCCTTTTCAATATTGTGATTCCAGAACATGTTGAAACAGAAATCAAGAACGGTAAGAAAGTGAACAAGACAGTAAATATGTTCCCTGGTTATGTTCTTGTAGAAATGATCATGACTGATGAAGCTTGGTATATTGTTCGTAATACACCAGGTGTTACAGGATTCATCGGATCATCTGGTGGAGGGGCTAAACCTTTCCCAGTAAATAAGAGAGAATTAGATCCAATCTTAAAGTCAATGGGTGTACAGACTACAGCTGTAGAAATTGATTTTGGTGTAGGTGACTATGTAGAAGTTCTTGCTGGACCATTTGCAGCTAAGAGTGGTAAAGTAGAATCTATCGATAAAGAAAAAGAAACAGCAACAGTACTTGTTGATTTCTTAGGTAACCTTACTCCTATTGATTTGGAATTAATTCAGCTTAAGAAGATCGAAGAATAGACGTGCTTATGCATGTCTTTTTTTGTGCTTGAAGATAAAAATGGTATCACTTACAATAATAATAGGAGGTTAAATGTATGGATGCATTTATTGAACTAAAGAATGTTGTGAAAAGCTATACAATGGGAGATGTCACTATTTATGCAAATAATGGTGTGAATTTTAAAGTAAATAAAGGTGAATTCACAGTTATTGTAGGTGCCTCTGGAGCTGGTAAAACAACTATATTAAATATGCTTGGCGGCATGGATACACCTACAAGTGGCACTATTGTTGTAGATGGGCATAATATTGCGACTTATGATGATAAACAATTAACAGATTATAGAAGAGATGATATTGGCTTTGTATTCCAGTTTTATAATCTTGTACAGAACTTAACAGCATTAGAAAATGTAGAACTTGCTTCTCAGATTTCTAAGGATCCACTCAATTCAGTAGATATTCTAGAACGTGTTGGTCTTGGAGAACGTAAAGATAACTTCCCAGCACAGTTATCAGGTGGAGAACAACAGCGTGTAGCCATAGCCCGTGCTATCGCAAAGAATCCTAAACTATTATTATGTGATGAACCAACAGGTGCACTTGATTATCAAACAGGTAAATCAATTCTTGGTTTATTAAGAAGTATGTGTGATAACTATGGAATGACTGTAATCGTTATTACACATAACTCAGCCCTTGCCCCAATGGCTGATCAAGTTATACATCTTAAGAATGGAAAAGTGGAAAGACAGGAATATAATGAACATCCTGAATCCATCGATAATATTGAATGGTAAAAAAGAAATTCTATTGGAAAACTGTCTTTAAGAACATCAGTCAGTCTAAAGGACGTTTCTTTTCCATCTTCATGATTATATTCTTAGGTGCTGCAGTCTTTTCAGGACTAAGAAATACCCCTTATACAATGGCTTCTAGTGTAGATACATATCTCAATAATCATAATTATGCCGATCTCACTTATATTGCGACACTTGGCTTTTCTGATGAAGATGTCGCAAAGGTAAGAAGCCTTAAGGGTGTGAAGAAGGTTGTCCCATGTTATCAGTTTGATGCATTATTTTCACATAAGGATGGTAAATCAGGTGTCACTGTTTATTCACAGGATCACTATGATCAAAATATGCTGGATCGTCCTGAAATAGTAAAAGGACGTTATCCTAAAAAAGAAGATGAATGTATCATTGATGTCAATTTAGGTAAATACAATTACAAGATTGGTCATACAATTGAACTTTCTAATGATAATGGTATAAAGACATATAAGATTGTAGGTATTGTGAATGATCCACGATATATCAGTAATGTAGACAGAGGAACTAATACACTAGGTGATGGAACCAATAGTGGATTTGTGGAAGTATTAAATGATGGGGCAAGAGAACTTGGTTTAAATAGCAAGGTGGCTCAGTTAAGAAACAATGATCATCTATATACTTCTTTACTTGTCGATGTAGAAGGTGCCCAGAATTATGATTTATTTAGTTCTGATTATGATGACATGATTGAAACAGTAAATACACGTATCAAGAGTACATTATCTGAAGAAATAAGTGATCAATATGATCAACTAACAGGAGACATGCAATCACAGTTAGATGATGCAAAGAAACAATATGAAGAAGGTTATCAGGAATACAAGCGCAATCTAGATTCCTTTAACTCACAGATATCTGAAGGAAAGGTGAAGTTAGCTCAAGCACGTATTCAATTCTATGAACAAAAGAAGGTCTATTTAAAGAAAGCATCACAGGTTACTCAAGCCTCACAGCAGGCTTATAATGAAACTAAGAAAATAGATCAGGAAATCAAAACACTTCAGAACTCTATTAAAGATACTCTAGGTAGTATCAAGGATAAAGAATCAGCAGAGGATGCTTATACAAAGATATTGACTGAGATGAATGAAAGTTTGGGTCAGTTTAATCAGAAACTTCAAGGTGTAGGACAATTACTAGAAGGACGTATACAATTAGAAAAAGCCCAATCACAATTAGATGAAGCAGAAGCAGAACTTAATATCCAGCAAAGTAAACTTGAAGTCACTGAGAATAATGCGAAGCTGCAGCTCAACTCAGCAAAAGAACAGCTAGATCAAGCAAAGGCACAAATAGAACAAGCAGAATCACAATTAAGTCAGATTCCCAAAGGTACTCTATATTCACTTACTAAAAGTGAAAATGTCGGTATTGCGACTTATGAATCCTATAAGCAGGCCATTGCATCTATTGCCCAAGTATTCCCACTCATCTTTTTCTTAGTAGCTGCATTAGTCTCTCTTACAACTATGACACGTATGATAGAAGAACAAAGAGGCTATTGTGGAACACTTCGTGCACTCGGATATAGTAAAAAGGATATTATAATGCAATATATTGTCTATGCTTTTCTAGCAACATTCTTTGCCTGTATCTTAGGTATATTAGTAGGTAATCAGGCATTCCCTCGTATTATCTATTTCTTATTCACATATTTAATGTATGGCATTAATCAATCAGCAGTACTAGTACAGAAATGGTCCATTTCACTTGTAACTATACTTATTTCTGTTGGTGTTACACTACTTGCGACATTAAGTGTCTGTTTACAGGAACTTGTTTCTACACCATCTGTCTTGATGCGTCCTAAAGCACCTAAGGCGGGTAAGAGAATACTCATGGAACGTATACCTTTTATATGGAAACGATTGAATTTCAATCAGAAGGTGACTATGAGAAACTTATTCCGTTATAAGAAACGTTTCTGGATGTCTGTCATTGGTATTGCGGGATGTACAGCCTTAATCATGCTGGGATTTGGTGTTAAAAACAGCTGTTCTAAAATCATTCCTTCACAATATGTAGAAGTATATAAATATGATGCACTTATTAAACTTAATACTAATGTAGAAGATACAAAAAAGATTGAAAATAAGATCAAGCGTCTAGAAGGTATTCATAACTTAACGAGTGCTATGCGTCAAAACATTACAGTACTAGGCAATAGTGAAGATTATTATAGTACGATGATTGTGTATGACAATGCGGATGAAATTAAGAATTTTATTCACTTTAAGGATTATAAAACAAAAAAGAAGATTATCTTAAATGATGAGGGTGTTGTTATCTCACAGAAGCTTGCGGAAAAGCTGAATGTGAAAAAAGGAGAAACTCTTACTTTCTCTCTTAATAATAGTAAATATACAGTCAAGGTGGCAGATATCGTAGAACACTATGTCAATCATCAAGTTTATATGAGTAAGACTTTCTATGAAAATCTGACTGGTATGAAATCATCTGCTTCTATACTTTATGTAGATATGAATACAAACAAATCAAATATCAACGCCTTGAAGAACTATCTTGATCATCATGATATTGGTAGTATGGAACGACTTACTGCTACACTTGATGAATTCCAGCAAAGAATGTCTTCATTGAATATTATTGTTGCCATCTTATCAGGATGTGCTGCCTTACTTTGTTTTATTGTTCTTTATAATTTAACGAATATCAACATTGGTGAACGTAAAGGTGAAATCGCAACAATCAAGGTATTAGGATTCCGCCGTAAAGAATATTGTGACTATATCTTTAGAGAGAATATCATTCTATCTTTGATTGGGGCATCACTTGGTATGTTCTTTGGTTATTTCCTTCATCGATTTGTTGTATTAACGGTAGAAATGGATAATATGTTATTTATTCGTACAATGCCGCTTTATATCTATTTAATTGCGTTTGGTATGACAGTGGGCTTTACGATTATTATCAATCTTGCGATGCGTCATATTCTTGATCAAGTGAATATGGTAGAGTCTTTAAAATCAATTGAGTAAAAAAAGTCAAAAAAAATTAAAAAAGCATTGATTTTTGCTTTGTATTATGTATAATTGGTAATCGACGCATGGCGTCAAATGCGTGGGAGGGCTTCGGCCCAAACGAACCACAGCACGGACAATATTTTAATGGAGGTGTGTACCGTGGCAAATAATGGTAAAAAAGTAGTAAGAATTATGAAGATCCAGTTCCCAGCAGGTGGTGCTAAACCAGGACCAGCTCTAGCAGGTGCAGGAATTCAGATGCCAAAATTCTGTACAGCATTCAACGATCAGACTAAAGATCGTCATGGTGAAACTGTACCAGTAGTTTTGACTGTTTATGAAGACAAGAGCTTTGAGTTCGTATTAAAGACAGCTCCAGCTGCTGAAATGATCAAGAAGGCTTGTGGTATCAAGAAAGCTGCAAGTGATTCAAAGCAGACTGTTGCTACTCTAAGTGCTGACAAGTTAAAGGAAATCGCAGAATACAAAATGCCTGACCTTAACGCTAATGATTTAGAAGCAGCAATGAAAATCGTTGCTGGAACAGCACGTAACATGGGTGTCAAAGTAGAAGGCTTAGACGCTTAATTAATTAGCAATCTGATGGAGTTGAATTCCGTCATTACAGTGGGAGGTCTATCCGTTAAGACCACTTAAGGAGGAAAGAAAATGTCAAAAAAAGGAAAGAAATATGTAGAAGCTGCTAAGCAGATTGAAGCTGGCAAGCTATACTCAATCGAAGAAGCAATTGAATTAGTTAAGAAGACTACTACTGCTAAATTCGATGCAAGTGTTGATGTTGTATTCAAGTTAAATCTTGATACTAGACATGCAGATCAGCAGTTACGTGGAGCTATCGTGCTTCCTAACGGAACTGGTAAAACAAAGAGAGTTTGTGTTATCGCTGAAGGTCCAAAGGCTGAAGAAGCTAAAAACGCTGGTGCTGACGTAGTTGGTGGCCAGGAAATCTTAGATGAAATCGCTAAAGGTTGGTTAGAGTTCGATGTTATGATCGCTACTCCTGATCAGATGCCTAAGCTTGGTAAATTAGGACGTGTTTTAGGTCCTAAGGGATTAATGCCAAACCCTAAGACTGGTACAGTAACTATGGATGTTGCTAAAGCAGTTAATGAATCTAAGGGCGGTAAAGTTAATTATAGAACTGATAAAGATGGTAACGTACATCTTCCAATCGGTCGTGTATCTTTCGACAGCGCTAAGCTAGTTGAAAACTATGAAGCTATCCATGCTTTATTATTAAGAATCAGACCTGCTGCAGTTAAAGGAACTTACGTTAAGAACTGCGTAGTTTCATCTACAATGGGTCCAGCAGTAAAAGTTGCTGCTTAATTATTAATGCCGCAATCAATATACCGTAGACAGTAACTGACGCAAGTCTCAATTTGTTACCGAGGGATATTGTCATGTATGAAAATGACAAACCCCTAGGTAATCTAGGGGTTTTTATATAACGCGTATATTGTTGCAATAAAATTTTTATGGAGGTGTAACAATGGCTAACGAAAAAGTATTAGTCGCTAAACAGGCAGTCATCGACGAAATCGCTGATAAGTTATCTAACGCTCAGTCAGTAGTAGTTGCTGAATACCGTGGCTTAACTGTTGATGAAGTTACTGAACTTCGTCGTGCTTTAAGAGCTGAAAATGTAGAACTTAAAGTTTATAAGAACAAATTAGCTCTTCGTGCTACAGAAGCTTGTGGTAAACAGGAATTAGATGAATTCTTAACTGGTCCAAACGCTATTGCATTTGGTCATGATGACGCTGTTGCTCCAGCTAGAGTACTAGCAAAATTTGCTAAGGATCACGAAGCTCTTGTAATCAAGACTGCAATCGTTGAAGGCAAATTATTGAGCAAAGAAGAAGTTATGGAACTTTCAAAGTTACCAAACAAAGAAGGTATGTTATCAATGTTATTGGCTTGCTTAAAGGCACCAGTATCAAAAGTTGCTAGAGCTGTTAAGGCTGTAGCTGACAAAGAAGCAGACGGATCTGCAGAAGAAGCTGCTCCTGCTGAAGCAGAAGCAGCTGCTTAATATCGAAATAAAGGAGAATATTAAAATGGCAAAGTTAACAACTGATGAAATCTTAGCTTACTTAGAAGAAGCTACAATCTTAGAATTAAACGAATTAGTAAAAGCAATCGAAGAAAAGTTCGACGTTACAGCTGCTGCTCCAGTTGCAGTTGCTGCTGCTGCTGAAGAAGAAGGACCTGCTGCTAACGTAACAGTAATCCTTAAGGAAGTTGGACCTACAAAGGTTAAAGTTATCAAGGCTGTTAGAGAAATCACTGGTTTAGGACTAGTTGATGCTAAGGGCTTAGTTGACAAGGTTCCATCTGAAATCAAGAAAGACGTACCAGCTGAAGAAGGTGCTAAGTTAAAGGAAACTTTAGAAGCTGCTGGTGCTGTTGTTGAATTAAAGTAATTTAATACAAACACAATTATAAAAGCCCTATTTTAGGGCTTTTTTCTTATGAGGAATGAGAATGTCACACTATTATACAAATGATGAAATAGAAAGCAGACCAACGATTATTCACTTCGATTATCAAGGACATTCTATTGAGTTTCATAGTGATCGTGGTGTTTTCTCTAAGGATAGTGTAGATTTCGGTTCAAGAACACTACTTGACACCGTTAATCTAGAAGGTGTAAAATCAGTATTGGATGTTGGGTGTGGATATGGTGCTTTGAGTATCAGCTTAAAGATGGTTTATCCAGATATCGCATTTGATATGGTTGACGTCAATAGACGCGCAATGGAACTTGCTAAACGCACAATTGAAGATTATCATCTTGAAGATATGCATGTATATGAAAGTAATGCATATGAGAATGTAGAGAAGACATTTGATATGATCATCTCTAATCCTCCAATTCGTGCTGGCAAGAGTGTTGTGACTACTATTCTTAAAGAAAGTTATTCACACTTAAATAAGAATGGACGCCTTGTGATTGTCATACAAAAGAAACAGGGTGCACCAAGTGCTAAGAAATGCATGGAAGAAGTCTTTGGAAATGCGGAAGTATTGAAGCGAAATAAAGGCTATTACATAATTCAATCAATTAAATAATGAACTATAGGGAAATTGTATAAATTTCCCTTTTTGGGTTGACACAAAAGTACCCTTGTGCTAGTATACTAAAATGCCTACTCATGTATAAAAGCAGGTCATTTTGACCCTTTTTAGCTTGCAGATAGAGATTAAAAAAGGAGTGGAACGGATTTTGGAAAAGAATGTAAGAACTGCAGAAAGCCGCATTAAGCGACGCAATTATTCTCGTATTAGTGGTTCTTTGAAACTACCTAACCTTGTCGAAATTCAGACAGATTCATTTAAGTGGTTTCAGGAAAAAGGTATAAGAGAAGTATTTGAGGATATTTATCCTATCACAAATTTTAACGACACATTATCATTGGAGTTTGTAGACTGTCGTTTTGATGAGCCTAAATATGATGCAGATGAAAGTAAAGAAAGAGATGCAATCTATGCAGCTCCTTTGCGTGCTACTTTACGTCTTGTAAATAAGAAAACTGGAGAAATCAAGACAAGTGAAGTATTTATGGGTGATTTCCCATTAATGACAGATTCAGGTACATTTGTTGTTAATGGTGCAGAACGTGTTATCGTTTCACAGTTAGTTCGTTCTCCAGGAGCTTATTTTGGTAATGGAACAGACAAGATTGGTAAGACTGTCTTCAATGGACAGGTCATCCCATCTCGTGGTACTTGGTTAGAATTTGAAAATGATGCCAAGGATGTTTTAAATGTTCGTATTGACCGTCAGAAGAAGATTCCAGGTACTATTCTTTTACGTGCTCTAGGACTTTCTTCAAATGAAGATATTATTGAAGTTTTCGGAGAACATCAGTTCCTCTACAATACATTTGAAAAGGATCCAACACATAACACTGATGATGCGTTGATGGAAATTTATAGTAAATTGAGACCAGGTGAACCAGCTACTTTAGATGGTGCTAACTCATTACTATTTGCGCGTTTCTTCGATCCAAAACGTTATGATTTAGCAAAAGCAGGTCGTTTTAAGCTACGTAAGAAATTAAGCTTATTAGATCGTATTGCTGATCGTGTTCTTGCTGAAGATGTTGTTGACGTTGATGGTAACGTTGTAATGACAGAAGGTACTAAGATTACTAAAGATAAATTAGAAATCTTAAAGCCAGTATTTGAAGCAGGTGCACATACAAGAGAAATTAAAACTAACGAAAATATGCATTCTAATCATACTATTCAGGTATTAGATGTATATACAGATGAATCTAAGTCTATCAAGATGAGAGTAATCGGTACTGATCTTTCATTAGATAGTAAGTTTGTCACTATTTCAGACTTTATTGCTGCATATTCTTATATGCTTAACCTTGTTGATATCTATGATTCTCAGGACTTAGCACCTGAAGATAGAGTGTCTTTAATGAGCCGTATTGGTTTATTAGATGATATCGACCATTTAGGTAACAGACGTGTTAGAACTGTTGGTGAATTAGTTCAGAACCAGTTCCGTATCGGTTTATCACGTATGGAAAGAGTAGTTAAGGAAAGAATGTCTTTAGCTGAAGATGATTCTATGACTCCACAGTCATTAACAAACATTCGTCCATTAACTGCTGCAATCAAAGAATTCTTTGCAAGTTCTCAGTTATCTCAGTTCATGGACCAGATTAACCCACTTGCCGAATTAACAAACAAGAGACGTCTTTCTGCCTTAGGTCCTGGTGGTTTATCAAGAGACCGTGCAGGTTATGAAGTACGAGACGTCCATCCATCTCACTATGGTAGAATCTGTCCAATCGAAACACCAGAAGGTCCTAACATCGGGTTGATTTCTACACTTGCATCTTATGCAAAAGTAAATGAATATGGATTTATTGAAACTCCATATCGTAAAGTAAATAACTGCGTTATTGATGAAAATGATATTCGTTATTTAACAGCAGATGAAGAAAAGAATTATATTATTGCTCAGGCAAAAGTTAAGACTGATGAAAATGACCGTATCATTGATGAACAGGTTATTTCACGTCATTTAGGTGAAAACATCATGGCTAAGCCAGAAGAAATCGACTTCATCGATATCTCACCTAAACAGATCGTATCAGTTGCGTCTTCATGTATCCCATTCTTGGAAAACGATGATGCGACTCGTGCCCTTATGGGATGTAACATGCAGAGACAGGCTGTACCTCTATTAAATCCACATGCACCTTATGTAGGAACAGGTATGGAATTCCAGGCTGCAAGAGACTCTGGTGCTGCAGTTGTTGCGAAAGAAGAAGGAACTGTTAAATATGTTGACGCTAAGAAGATCATCGTTGAAGGTGAAAGTGGCGAAAAGACATATAAGTTATTAAAGTTCACTGTATCTAACGCTGGTACATGTATCAACCATCGTCCAATTGTTATGGCTGGTGAACATGTTCTTAAGGGTCAGGTTCTTGCTGATGGACCAGCTATGGAACAGGGTGAATTAGCATTAGGACAGAACGTTCTTGTAGGTTTCATGACATGGAATGGTTATAACTACGAAGATGCTGTCATCATGAATGAAAAGCTTGTAAAAGAAGACTACTATACTTCTATCCACATTCAGGAATATACAATTGAATGTCGTGATACAAAGCTTGGTCCTGAAGAAATTACTAGAGATATCCCTAACGTAGGTGATGATGCTCGTTCTAACTTAGACGAAAACGGTATTATCCGTGTTGGTGCTGAAGTTAAGGAAGGCGATATCTTAGTTGGTAAAGTTACTCCTAAGGGACAGGCAGAATTATCTGCAGAAGAAAAACTATTATTAGCTATCTTTGGTGAAAAATCTAGAGAAGTTAAAGATAACTCATTAAGAGTACCTCATGGTGGTTCTGGTATCGTACATCGTATCAGAGTATTCACTCGTAGAGGTAAAGAAAGAAAGAATGAAAACAAGTATGGTTCAGCAAACTCTCTTGCTTATAAAGAAGTTGAAAGAGATGATTTACAGCCAGGTGTAAACAAGGTTATTAAAGTATATATCGTTCAGAAGCGTAAGATTTCTGAAGGGGATAAGATGTCAGGTAGACACGGTAACAAGGGTGTCATCTCTAAGATCTTACCAACAGAAGATATGCCTCATTTACAGGACGGTACACCACTTGATATCATGCTTAACCCATTAGGGGTACCATCTCGTATGAATATCGGTCAGGTATTAGAATTACACTTAGGTTATGCTGCTAGACAGTTAGGTGGTCAGTATTTCGCTACTCCAGCCTTTGATGGTATCAATTCTAAGGACTTAGAAAATATCATGAAGGAAGCTGGTATGCCAGAAAATGGTAAACAGAGAGTGATCTCTGGTAAAACTGGTGAATATTTCGATAACGAAGTATCAGTTGGTATCATGTACATGATCAAGTTATGTCACATGGTTGATGATAAGTTACATGCAAGATCAGTTGGTCCTTATTCACTTGTTACTCAGCAGCCACTTGGTGGTAAAGCTCAGAACGGTGGTCAGAGATTCGGGGAAATGGAAGTATGGGCACTTGAAGCTTATGGTGCAGCATATACATTACGTGAAATCTTAACAGTTAAGTCAGATGACGTTGTAGGACGTGTTAAGACTTATGAAGCAATTGTTAAGGGACAGAAGTTACCTGAACCAGGATTACCTGAATCATTCAGAGTATTAAAGAAAGAATTACAGGCATTGGCATTAGATATTCGTCTATTAGATGATGAAGGTAATGAAATCAATGTAGGTAATATCGAAGATGAAGATCGTCGTTTCCCTCGTTCATTCGATGCGCCTAAGAAGCCAAAAGAAGATGAAGAAAATGATGATAAAGAAGAAAAAGAAGATGAAGAAGTTGACACTCACGAAGAATTCGTTGCCGAAGGTGAAGATGATATCGTAGAAGACAGCTTCGATGATGATGAAGCTCCAGAATCAGTCGAAGATATTATCGAAGGATTATTTGGAAAAAGCGGTGAGGAGGAAGAATAATGGCAGAGAATAATAATTTTTCAGCAATTCAGATCGGTTTAGCCTCTCCTGAGAAGATTCGTGAATGGTCATATGGCGAAGTCAAAAAACCTGAAACAATCAACTATCGTTCACAGAAGCCTGAAAAAGATGGTTTATTTTGTGAAAGAATCTTTGGTCCAACTAAGGACTGGGAATGTGCTTGTGGTAAATATAAGAAAGTAAGATATAAAGGTGTTGTCTGCGACCGTTGTGGTGTCGAAGTCACTCGTTCTTCAGTAAGAAGAGAAAGAATGGGTCATATCGAATTAGCTACTCCAGTAGCACATATCTGGTATTTAAAGGGAGTTCCATCTCGTATGGGACTCATCCTTGATATGTCACCTAAACAGTTAGAAGAAATCATCTACTTCGTATCTTATGTTGTTACTGATAAAGGTTCTACACCACTTGAATACAAGCAGGTATTATCTGAAAGAGATTACCGTAACTGTGTTGAAAAGTTCGGTGGTCAGTTCCAGGCTAAAATCGGTGCTGAGGCAATCAAAGTATTATTACAGAAGGTTGACTTAGATGCTGAACTTGAAGATGTAGAAGCTCAGTTAAAAGAAGCTCAGGGTCAGAAGAGACAGAAGTTATTAAAGAGACTTGAAGCAATTGATGCATTCAGAAGCTCTAATAACCAGCCAGAATGGATGATCATGGATGTTCTTCCAGTTATTCCACCTGACTTAAGACCAATGCTTCAGCTAGACGGTGGTCGTTTTGCGACAAGTGACTTAAATGACTTATATAGACGTGTTATTACTCGTAACAACCGTTTAAAGAAATTATTAGAATTAGGTACACCTAGTATCATCGTACAGAATGAAAAGCGTATGCTTCAGGAAGCCGTTGATGCTTTAATTGATAATGGTAGACGTTCTAAGCCTATTACAGGTGCTGGAGGAAGAGCATTAAAATCTCTTTCACATACACTTAAAGGTAAACAGGGACGTTTCAGACAGAACTTACTTGGTAAGCGTGTAGACTACTCTGGACGTTCAGTTATCGCTGTAGGACCTACATTAAAGATGTACCAGTGTGGTATCCCAAGAGAAATGGCTGTTAACTTATTTAAGCCATTCGTTATCTCTGGATTAGTAAGAAACGAATTAGCAACTAATATCAAAGCTGCTGAACGTATGATTGATAAGATGGATGATAAGATCTGGCCAATCGTTGAAGATGTTATCAAACATCACCCAGTATTATTAAACCGTGCCCCTACATTACATAGATTAGGTATCCAGGGTTTCGAACCTAAGCTAGTAGAAGGTCGTGCCATCCGTCTTCACCCATTAGCATGTCCAGCATTCAATGCCGACTTCGATGGTGACCAGATGGCCATCCATGCACCTCTTGGTGAAGAAGCAATTCAGGAAGCAAGACAGTTAATGCTTGGTTCTAGAAATATCCTTGGTCCAAAAGATGGTAAACCTATCGTTACTCCATCACAGGACATGGTGCTTGGTAACTATTACTTAACAACAGAAAAAGCTGATCAGATTGGTGAAGGTACAGTATTTGCTGATGTAAATGAAGTATTAATGGCTTATTACAATAAGACTGTTAACTTACATACAAGAATGGCAATCCGTGCTTCAGCATTAAAGAATAAGACATTCACTGAAGAACAGAACAACATGTACTTAGTCACTACAGTAGGTAAGATCATCTTCAACCAGATCTTTGAAGGTGAATTCCCATACTTAAATGATCCAGATAAGGCAAGCTTAAAAGCAACTCCTATGAAATATTTCTTACCTTATGGTACAGATATCAAGGAACATATTAAGAATCAGCCTTTAATCAAGCAGTTCACTAAGAAGACTCTTGGAGCAATCATCGATGAATACTTCAAGATCTGTCCAGTTGATGAAATCCATGTCATGCTTGATAGATTAAAGAATCAGGGATTCTATTATTCAACTATCGCTGGTATTACAGTATCAGCTTACGATATTCAGATTCCTCAGGATAAGTATCACTTATTCGATGATGCTGATGAACATCTTGAAGTCATCAAGAAGTTATACAACAAAGGTAAGTTAACAGAACACGAACGTTATACAGCAGTAATCAAATTATGGAATGACGTTAAAGAAAAAGTTACTGGTATCGTTAAAGAAGAGTTCGAATCTGACCGTGATAACCCAATCTTCATCATGTCAGATTCAGGTGCCCGTGGTAACATCTCTAACTTCACTCAGCTTGTAGGTATGCGTGGATTGATGAGTAACCCTAAGGGTGAAACTATCGAACTTCCTATCAAGTCTGCCCTTCGTGAAGGTTTAACTGCATCAGAATTCTTCATTTCTACACATGGTGCTCGTAAAGGTTCTACAGATACAGCCTTAAAGACTGCCGATTCAGGTTATTTAACAAGACGTCTTGTCGATGTAGCTCAGGAAGTTATTATCACAGAAGATGATTGTCATACTGATAAGGGATTCAAAGTATCTGAATTAATTAATACAGCTGATGGTAACGTCATCGTACCATTAGTAGATAGACTTATTGGTCGTACTTCATTAAAGGATATCGTTGATCCAGCAACTGGTGAAATCATTGTCCATGCAAATGAATTAATGACTGAAAAATCAGCAAAAGCAGTATCTGATGCTGGTATCAAGACTGTTGAAATTAGAAACATCTTCGGATGTAAGTCTAAGAACGGTATCTGTCGTAAGTGCTATGGTCTAAACTTAGCAACTGGTCAGGAAGTATTACTTGGTGAAACAATCGGTATTATGGCTGCACAGTCAATCGGTGAACCAGGTACTCAGCTTACAATGCGTACATTCCACATGGGTGGTGTTGCTGGTGACGCCGATATCACACAGGGTCTTCCTCGTATCCAGGAATTGTTTGAAGCACGTGTTCCAAAGGCTAAGTCTATTATTTCTGAAATCAATGGACATGTTTCATCAATTACAACTCAGGGTGACCATAACAACCAGCGCTCAGAAGTAACTGTCGCAAATGATCTTGAAACTAAGACTTATTTAACACCAATTGGTGCTAAGTTAGCTGTAAAAGAAGGAGATATTGTTGAACCAGGTGATAAGATTACTGAAGGTTCTATCTCTCCAAAAGAATTATTATCTGTTGCCTCTGCAGAAGCTGTAGAAAACTACATCTTAAAAGAAGTACAGCAGGTATATAGATTACAGGGTATCGAAATTTCTGATAAGCATATCGAAATCATCATTCAGCAGATGATGAGAAGAATGAAGATCGTAGAAGGCGGAGATACAGAAGCATTACCAGGATCTCATGTTTCAGTTAAGAACTTCACTGAATTAAACAGACAGGTTCTTAAGGAAGGTAAACATCCAGCTGTAGGTAGACCAATCTTACTTGGTATTACTAAAGCTTCATTAGAAACTGATTCTTGGTTATCAGCTGCATCATTCCAGGAAACTACAAGAATTCTTACTGATGCTGCTATCAGAGGTAAAGTCGATCCACTTAAGGGTCTAAAAGAAAACGTTATTATCGGTAAGTTATTACCAGCAGGTACTGGCTTAAGAGGACCTTTAAAGTCTGACGAAACAATTAAGAGAGAGGAAGAAGAAGCTGCTCAGCAGGCTGAACTTGAAAAATCAAGAGAAGAAGCTGAAAACTTCACTCCTGAATCTACAATGTTTGATGAAGCAGAAGAATTTGTTTCTGCTCACCATGATGCTTAATTAATAAGAAACACTATGGACAAATGTCCATAGTGTTTTCATATATAAGGAGAAATATTATGCAGTTTAAAGACAAAGTAGTTGTTGTGACTGGCGGGGCTCACGGTATAGGACAAGCCATAGCAGAAGATTTTAGAAAAGAAGGGGCTTTAGTAGAAGTTATAGATAAAGCAGAGGGTCATCATTATGTTGGTGATATTGCAGACAAAGAAACATTAGAAGCATTTAGTCATTATGTACTTGAAAAGTATGGACATATTGATTATCTCATAAATAATGCTTTGCCTATAATGAAAGGTATTGATGAATGTAGTTATGAGGAATTTCAATATGCTTTATCTGTAGGAGTCACTGCTCCATTCTATTTAACTAAGCTATTTAAAGAACATTTCAATAAAGATGCTGTAATCGTCAATATTTCGTCTTCTAGAGATCGTATGAGTCAAGCCAATACGGAAAGCTATACTGCCACAAAAGGTGGCATAGCAGCCCTTACACACGCATTAATGATGAGTTTAAGAGGAAAGGTAAGAGTCAATTCTATTTCACCAGGATGGATTGATACTCATGGTAATACATACACCGGTCCTGATGCATATCAGCAGCCAGCAGGAAGAGTAGGTAACCCTCGGGATATTTCATCTATGGTATTGTTTTTATGTTCATCAAAGGCATCATTTATAAATGGTGAGAATATCTGTATAGATGGTGGAATGACTAAACAGATGATCTATCATAAAGATGATGGCTGGTCTCTTAAATAATTGCCCGAATTAATGATGAATTCGTAATGAGAAAAATTAAGGTGTTTATTTTTTGCTTTTTGTGATATATTAATGCTGTTCATAGAAATCTCCTTATAAAGTGTGGTAACTATATAATACGATTTCTATGGACTTTTTTTATACAAAAAAATTGAGAATTCCTTAATTCCAGTTTCATTTTACAATTGAGGTTGACAAAAAAATAAAAAAAAGTTAACAAAAAAAATAAAAAAAGTTGTTGACTAGGACTTTTATTTGTCATATACTGACAAAGGTGTCCGACGAGGGCACATATATAAAAACAAATTTGTGAAACACCCGGAATTGTGTGTTAGAATTAGAAAGGAGAAAATCATGCCTACAATTAACCAATTAGTAAGAAAAGGACGTAGCGAAAAGACTAAAAAGGGTAAGTCTCCAGCTTTAAATAGAGGTTACAACTCATTAGCAAAAAGACCAACTAATGATAATTCACCTCAGAAGCGTGGTGTTTGTACCCGTGTTGCTACAATGACACCAAAGAAGCCTAACTCAGCATTACGTAAATATGCCCGTGTTAGATTATCAAATGGATTAGAAGTTACAGCTTACATTCCTGGTATCGGTCATAACCTTCAGGAACACTCTGTTGTATTAATTCGTGGTGGTCGTGTTAAGGACTTACCAGGGGTTCGTTACCATATTATCCGTGGTACTATGGACTGTGCTGGTGTTAAAGATCGTATGCAGAGCCGCTCATTATACGGAGCTAAAAAGCCTAAGAAATAAATTTTTAAATTAATAAAATAGAGAGAGGAGAATTTGCCGATGTCTAGAAAAGGACGTATTGCGAAAAGAGATGTTTTACCTGATCCAATTTACAATAGTAAAACAATCACTAAGCTTATTAACAACATCATGTTAGATGGTAAAAAAGGTGTTGCTCAGAACATCTTATATGAAGCATTCAAAAAAGTTGAAGAAAAGACTGGAAAGCCAGCTATGGAAGTATTCGACGCAGCTATCAACAACATCATGCCTGTACTTGAATTAAAGGTAAGACGTGTTGGTGGTGCTAACTACCAGGTACCAGTTGAAGTAACACCTGAAAGAAGAATGACTTTAGGTTTAAGATGGTTAACTAACTATTCTCGTTTAAGAAACGAAAATACAATGGTTGATCGTTTAGCTAACGAAATTATCGATGCTTCTAACGGTACAGGTGCTGCTGTTAAGAAGAAAGAAGATACTCATAAAATGGCAGAAGCTAACAAAGCTTTCGCACATTTCCGTTGGTAATATCTTTATTACATAAATTAAAAGAAAAAGTATTTGAAAGGAGAAAATTATGGCTCGTGAATTTCCATTAGAAAAAACACGTAATATCGGTATCATGGCTCACATCGATGCTGGTAAAACAACTACTACTGAACGTGTTCTTTACTATACAGGTAAAATCCATAAAATCGGTGAAACTCATGATGGTGGATCTCAGATGGACTGGATGGTTCAGGAAAAAGAACGTGGTATCACTATCACTTCTGCTGCAACTACAGCTCACTGGAAAGGATATCGTATTAACATCATCGATACACCAGGCCACGTAGACTTCACTGTAGAAGTTGAACGTTCACTACGTGTACTTGATGGTGCCGTTACAGTACTTGACTCTAAAGCAGGTGTAGAACCTCAGACTGAAACAGTTTGGAGACAGGCTACTACTTATGGCGTACCAAGAATTGTTTTCTCAAACAAGATGGACGCTACTGGTGCTGATTTCATCATGTCACTTAACTCATTAAATTCAAGATTAGGTGCTAATGCTGTTGCATTACAGTTACCTATCGGTGCTGAAGATACATTCGAAGGTGTTATCGACTTATTAAAGATGAAAGCTATCTATTTCGATGGTGCTGAAGGTATCGATGTAATCGAAAAAGAAATCCCAGCTGAATATGTTGATCAGGCTGAAGAATATCATCAGACTTTATTAGAAGCTGCTGCTTCATTTGATGATGATTTAATGATGCAGATTCTTGAAGGTGAAGAACCTGCAATCGAAGATGTTAAAGCTGCTATCCGTAAGGGTACAATCGCTGTTGAATTATTCCCAGTTCTTTGTGGTTCTGCTTACAAAGATAAGGGTGTTCAGCCAATGCTTGATGCTGTTGTTGACTACTTACCAGCTCCAACTGACATCCCTGCAATCAAGGGTGTTGACATTGATGGTAACGAAGTTGACCGTCATGCATCTGATGAAGAACCATTCTCAGCTTTAGCATTCAAAGTTATGACTGACCCATTCGTAGGTAAGTTAACTTTCTTCCGTGTATACTCTGGTACTGCAACTGCTGGTTCATATGTATTGAACTCAACAAAAGATAAGAAAGAAAGACTTGGTCGTATCTTATTAATGCACGCTAATACACGTAAAGAAATTGATGAAGTTTATGCTGGTGATATCGCTGCTGCAGTAGGTTTCAAGAACACTACAACTGGTGATACTCTTTGTGCGGAAAACGATTTCGTTATCCTTGAAAAGATGGAATTCCCAGAACCAGTTATCGAATTAGCAATTGAACCTAAGACAAAAGCTGACCAGAACAAACTTGGTGAAGCTTTAGTTAAATTAGCTGAAGAAGACCCAACTTTCAGAACATCTACAAACCCTGAAACTGGTGATACTATCATCGCTGGTATGGGTGAATTACACCTTGATGTCATCGTTGACAGATTAAAGAGAGAATTCCATGTAGAAGCAAACGTTGGTGCTCCTCAGGTTGCTTATAGAGAAACTATTACTCAGGCTGCTGAATGTGAAGGTAAATACATTAAACAGTCTGGTGGTCGTGGTCAGTACGGTCACGTTTGGATCAAGTTCGAACCTAATGAAGGTAAAGGATTTGAATTCGTTGACGCTGTTGTTGGTGGATCAGTTCCAAGAGAATATATCGGTTCTGTAAAAGTTGGTCTTGAAGACGCTTTAGAAACTGGTATGATCGCTGGTTACCCAGTACTTGACGTTAAGGCTACATTATTCGACGGTTCTTACCATGATGTCGATTCATCAGAAATGGCATATAAAGTAGCTGCTTCTATGGCATTAAAAGCTGCTGGTAAGAAGTGTGCTCCAGTAATCCTTGAACCAATCATGAAGGTAGAAGTAACTGCACCTTCTGAATACTTAGGAAGCGTTATGGGTGATATCTCATCTAGACGTGGTATGATCGATGGTCAGGAAGAAAGAGGAAATGCTGTAATGGTTGAAGCTTCTGTACCTCTAGCTGAAATGTTCGGTTATGCAACAGACTTAAGATCATTCACACAGGGTCGTGGTAACTATACAATGCAGTTCGACCGTTATGAACCTGTTCCTAAATCAATCAAGGAAGAAATCATTAAAAAGAACGGCGTAAAATAAGAATAACTATGATTTTTATTGCAATTCTCAATAAAATCTATTAAAATAGTTATGTAAAATTTTAGAATTATATAGGAGGATAACCTTAAATGGCTAAGGAAAAATTTAACCGTGAGAAAACTCACGTAAATATTGGTACTATCGGTCACGTTGACCATGGTAAAACTACTTTAACAGCTGCTATCACTACTGTATTAGCTAGTGAAGGTCAGGCTAAAGCTATGGACTATGCTGCAATCGATGCTGCTCCAGAAGAAAAAGAACGTGGTATCACAATCAACACTGCACACGTTGAATATGAAACTGCTCATCGTCACTATGCACACGTTGACTGTCCAGGCCATGCTGACTACATCAAGAACATGATCACTGGTGCTGCTCAGATGGATGGTGCTATCTTAGTAGTAGCTGCAACTGATGGACCTATGCCTCAGACAAGAGAACATATCTTATTATCTCGTCAGGTTGGTGTTCCATACATCATCGTATTCTTAAATAAGTGCGATATGGTTGATGACGAAGAATTAATCGACTTAGTAGAAATGGAAGTTCGTGATTTATTATCTGAATACGACTATCCAGGAGATGACACTCCAATCATCCGTGGTTCTGCATTAAAGGCTCTTGAAGGTGATCCACAGTGGACTCCTGCAATCCATGAATTATTAGACACTATGGATTCTTATATCCCAGATCCAGCTCGTGAAACTGATAAGCCATTCTTAATGCCAGTTGAAGACGTATTCACAATCACTGGTCGTGGTACAGTTGCTACTGGTAGAGTTGAACGTGGTCAATTAAACCTTAACGATGAACTTGAAATCATTGGTATCCATGAAACTCAGAAGACTGTTGCTACAGGTATCGAAATGTTCAGAAAGTTACTTGACTACGCTCTAGCTGGTGATAACATTGGTGTTCTTTTAAGAGGTATCAACAGAGACCAGATCGAAAGAGGTCAGGTATTAGCTAAACCTGGTTCAGTACATCCACATAAGAAATTCAACGCTCATGTTTATGTATTAACTAAGGATGAAGGTGGACGTCATACTCCATTCTTCGGTAACTATAGACCACAGTTCTATTTCAGAACTACTGATATCACTGGTGTTATTGAATTACCAGAAGGAACTGAAATGGTTATGCCAGGCGATAACGTAGAATTCACTGTAGAATTAATTCACCCAATCGCTATCGAAAACGGTACTAAGTTCTCTATCCGTGAAGGTGGACGTACTGTAGGTGCTGGTAACGTAACTGAAATCATTGAATAATTTTAGTTCATTAGACTGTTGACTTATGTCAGCAGTCTTTTTTTTATATTCTTTAAAA
>NZ_FR898816.1:0-4102 GCF_000437715.1 Catenibacterium sp. CAG:290 | reverse complement strand
TAAAAAATGATATACGCTTACATGATGCTTTTTTATCAAATCACCTTATTTGTAAATTGATAAATGACTAACGGTCAACTAAAATGACTACTAGTCATTAGGAAGATGACAGAAAGGAAAGGGTAATATGATTAAAGCAGAATGGAAAAACATTGCGAAAAGTACATGGCTTAAAATTGTACTTTGTGCAATCATGATCATTCCAATGATTTATGCTTGTGTTTTCTTAGGTTCTATGTGGGATCCATATGGTCAAACAGATCAGCTTCCAGTAGCCGTTGTAAATAAGGATAAAGAAGTTGAATACAATGGTTCTACTATGGATATTGGTAAACAGCTAAGCGATAAATTATCAAAGAATGATTCAATGGATTTCAATATTGTTTCATCAACAAAAGCACAGAAAGGTTTAAAAGATGGAAAGTATTACATGGTAATTACTATTCCTGAGAACTTCTCTAAAAATGCGACGACATTATTGGATGATGATCCACAGACAATGATGCTCACATATACTACAAATCCACAAACAAACTATATTGCGACTAAGATGGATGATTCAGCAATGGCTAAAGTAAAAGCTGAAATTTCATCAACAGTGACTAAGACTTATTCAAAGATCTTATTCAAGAATGTAAAAACATTAAGTAAAGGATTTAATACAGCCGCAGAAGGCTCACAGAAATTAAGTGATGGTGTAGCTACCGCAAGTGAAGGTAATAAGACTATCACAGAAAACCTAAATACACTTGCTTCAAGTGCATTGGTATTCAATGATGGTGCTGATTCTTTAGTAAAAGGATTAAGTGCTTATACAGAAGGTGTATCTACTGCAAAAGCAGGTGCACAGCAGTTAGATAACAACAGTGCTACATTAAATAATGGTGCTGCTCAATTAAAGTCTGGTAGCTCACAGTTATTAAGTGCTGTTAAGGAAGCAGAAAAACAGTTATCTGATGGTTTGAATCAGAACGCTGAACAGTTAAATACATTAACTCAAAAGAATAACGAAATGAATGAAAGTTCAAAACAGTTATCACAAGCACTCACTCAGATTCAGGCAGGTATTGATGATAACAACTTAGTAGAAAACAACTTACAGGCAGCTAAAAAATTAGATAGTATGGTTTCTGTAATGACAACTACAATTGGTACTATGAATACAAATGCGGATAAGCTAGATCAATTAGCTGCCGCAAAAAAGGCAAAGGCAGAAAGTCTACAGGCAACTCAGCCTCTAGTAGCACAACAGTTAATGTTGCAGGCACCAAGTCTTGCCACACAGGCACAGACATTAAGACAGGTGGCTTCTCAGTTAATAGAAAAAATTAATACTAGTGATTTAAAACAGTTAACTACATTACTTTATGGTAATGCAGAAGTATTAAAGAATCAGTCAACAGCCAATGCGAAGACTCAGGAATTATTAGCTGGTTCACAACAATTAGCCACTGCCAACAACACAGCAGTTAATTCATTAGTATCTAACTTAAAAACAGTACAGGCTAATATGAAGGGAACTTCTAATTCAGTTGGTATGGTTGGTGCAGTAAGCCAGATTGATGAAGGCTTAGGCACATTACAGAGTGGTTTAAAGACTTATACTGGTGGCGTTAAACAGGTAAATAATGGTTTAGGTACACTTGCTTCAAACAATAAAACTTTAAATAGTGGTGCTTCTCAGTTAGCTGATGGTGCATTAAAGATCAGTTCTGGATCTAACCAGTTAGCTGCAGGATCTGCAACATTAGGTGAAGGATTAACTACTATTGGTGAAGGAACTAATACACTTACAAGCAGCTTAAAAGATGCTTCTAAGAAGAGTAATATCAAATCTACTAACAAGACATACAAGCAGATGTCTACTCCAGTAGATACACAAAAGAAAGAAATAACTAATATGCCAAACAATGGTCATGCAATGGCACCTTATATGATGAGTGTTGCTTTATATGTTGCATGTATGGCATTAAGCTTAATGTATCCATTTGGTAAGGGTATGACTACTACTGATAGCCCAGTTAAGTTCTTACTTGCAAAAGCTACAGTCATGGTTCCATTATCATTTGTACAGGCATTAATCTTATACTTCAGCTTAAGAGGACTTTGTGGATTCACTCCTGCTAGACCAGGATTATGTATCGCATTCATGCTCTTATTATCACTTGCCTTTATGGCATTCATTGCATTCCTTGCAATCGCATTTGGTCGTATCGGTGAATTTATCGCTTTAATCTTCATGGTATTTAACCTTGGTGCTTCTGCTGGTACTTATCCACTAGAAACTGCACCACATTGGTATACAGTATTACATCCATTTGTACCATTCACATATAGTGTAAATGGATTTAGATCAGTGATTGCGAATGCAACTGCAGTTCCTACAACAGAAATCTTATTCTTCGTTGGTTTACTTGTTGTATCTGTACTTCTTACTTATGTAATTGTAAGACATAGAAGCAAAACACATAAAGTATTCCTTCCAGAAGTATTTAATGGAGAATGTTAGTGAGATGGGTAGAAATACCCATCTTTTTTAACGCTTATTAAAGATTTTATGAGACTGATCTTAATTGGTTTCATTTCTATATACATTTGATATAATGGAAGTACTTGCTAGAAAAGGAGATTGTAGTATGAGTAAATTATTCTTTTTTGATATAGATGGGACACTTATTGATTGTAATCAGGATATATATGAAATCACACCTGAAACTATCCGTACTTTAGATAAACTAAAGGAAGAAGGACATGATGTATTCTTATCAACAGGTAGGTGTAAATGTTTTATTGTGGATGGTGTTATGAAGTATCCATTTTCAGGATATGTGACATGTAATGGGGCTTATGTAGAATATAAAGGCAAATGTGTCTATAAGAATGTCGTACCAGCCAGAGCAATTAAAGCAACCATGGATCTATGTGAAAAACATCATTTTAACTTTTACTTTGAAGGTAATGATTATATTTATGTCAGAGATTCAAAAGATCCAGTTCATCAGGCATTCGCAAATAACTGGGGTATGAAGGAAGAAACAATCATTGATTCATTTGATTATAAGAATATAGAAACTTATATTGGAATGATAGTAGTCAATTCTAAGGATGATATTCCAGTCATGGTAGAATCTTTAAGTCCTTATTTTGATGTACAGAGACATCAAAGTGACCGTTCTTTTGATTTGACCCTTAAGGGTTCATCTAAAGCAGTAGGAATTAAAGAATTAGTGAAGGAACTAGGAAGAAGTATTGATGATACCATTGCTTTTGGTGATGGACGTAATGATATAGAAATGATTGAAGAAACAGGATTAGGCATTGCGATGGGTAATGCAGTACCAGAACTTAAATCAGTCGCAAAATATATTACAACTAATATTGAAGAAGAAGGAATCACTGCTGCATGTAAGCATTTTAACTATATCAAAGACTAATTTTGGCATATTATAAAAGGGTAATTTTGTCATATTGTAAAAGGGTGTTGAAATTGCTTTCAAGAGTTGCTATAATAGAGGCACAGATGAAATCTGGAATTGTTGTTAAAGGAGAATTAAAATGGACGAACAGGAACAGACAGTCATTAACTTAATTGTTAATGCTGGTAGCGCAAGAAGCTCAGCAATTGAAGCAATTCAGTATGCAAAAGCAGGAGACATCGAAAAGGCAGATGAATCAATTCAGACTGCTAAAGAAACAGTTAACGAAGCTCATCATGCTCAGACTGAATTAATCCAGGCTGAAATCAGAGGAGAAAAAACTCCACTTAACTTATTAATGGTACATGCACAGGATCACTTAATGTGCGCATTAGTAGTTATCGATTTAGCTCAGGAATTTATTGATGTTTATAAGAAATTAGCTTAATTTCATAAATACCAATACAGCATCCCACATAATGGGATGCTTTTTTTATTTCCTGTTGTAGCTAAATAAGCCACTACACAGCATATTGTTGTATTAGGTGATAAAATAATTAATTTTAAATTATGTAGTATACAAGGGTTAAAAATAGCATATAAAAGAAAATAAATAAAAAATATTCAAAAAACACTTTACAAACGCTGCAATATTGGGTATTATAGACAGGCAGTCCGGGAGACGG
>NZ_FR898815.1:0-20342 GCF_000437715.1 Catenibacterium sp. CAG:290 | reverse complement strand
ACTTAAATTCTAGCATTATTAACTTAATGACATTGGGCACCGCCTGCTTTTTCTAGTCCTTAACCAAATTAATAATCTCTTTCGCAACACCATGATTATCATTACTATCAATCACTTTTTCCGCTATCTGTTTCAGTGCATTCACACCATTACTCATAGCTCGTGTATGCTTATAGTCTTTAAAAAGACTCAAATCATTATAACCATCACCAAATACATAAACATCATTAGAAGTATGAAGTGTTTCTATCACTCTTTTTACCATAAGTGCTTTATTCGCATTCATTGATGTAACTTCAATATTCCACCAGGATGATGAAGTGACATTAATTCTTTCTATTTGATCAAGCCAGTATTTGATTTGATTGATTTTCTGTTCATCATGCACAAATACAAATATCTTTCTTATTTCTTTATAATCTTGAAGATGTTGTTCTGTAAGTTGTGCTGTTGTATCACAAAATACAGTATCAGTAGAATAATCCCCTTCTTTTGTATTAATTTCAAAATCTATATGACGTTCTAATAAGCCATTCATAATAGTATGTGCAATCTTCAAATCGATATTCTCTTTATAGAGAATATCTCCCTGACTATTTCGACATTCCGCACCATTCAATAATACATAATAATCTATATTTACTCCCTTCAACAAAGGAAAAGCTGTCTTGTAACTACGTCCTGTCGCAATAATTCTGTGAATAGGTGATGTATTCAATACTTCTTTAGTAAAGGAATCTACTTCTCCATAACTATTAAGTAATGTGCCGTCTAAATCACTGACAATTGTTTTCATATTATTCTCCAAAAAAGTCAGTTCAAAGAACTGACTAAAGTGATAACTCCATAATAATATCATCAGGCGTTATTGAACCTGTTTTCACCTGAGCAATATCAGTATAGCTGTTATAGTTAGTAACAATCGTAATAACTGTTTTCTGGCACTGATGTCTTTCTACACCATCTAAGTCCATTATAGTAAGTAGATCTCCCCTCTTAATCTGCTGTCCCATTGTGATTTTTGTATCAAATACTTTTTCATCGGTAATTTTAACTGTATCAATACCTAAATGTAGAAGAATTTCTGCACCTTCATTTGTGATGATTCCAATTGCATGTTCTGATTCACTGATAAAGCTGATTGTACCATCTGCAGGAGCATAGATCTTACCATCAGCTGGTTCAATAGCTGCACATGGTCCCATAATACCTTCTGCAAACATAGGATCTTTAATTTCACTCATTTCAATCGCATCTCCTAATGCAATCGCAAATAAAGATTCACTAGAAACTTCTTTTTCTTCTTTTGGTTCTACAACTTTTTCTGCCTTAGGAACACAGAATAACCATGTAATAGAGAAAGCTACCGCAAATGCGACTAAGTTAACAAGAATATAGAATGGTAACTGTTCATTTAAGTAAAGTAATGTACCTGGAATACCTGTAATACCCATACCTGTTGCTTTAAGATGGAAGATAGAAGCAAGGAATCCACCAACACCTCCACCAATCATTGCAGCGATAAATGGTTTTACTAAACGAAGGTTGACACCAAATACTGCAGGTTCAGTAATACCTAATGCAGCAGATAAAGCAGATGGATAAGCAACCTGTTTCATTTTCTGATCATGAACTTTAATTGCGATAGCTAATACAGCACCTGCCTGTGCAATGTTTCCACAAGTACCAATTGGGTTTAAATAGTTCCAGCCATCATTGGCTAACATACTGATTTCTAAGAAGTTTAAGATATGATGAATACCAAAGATACCAAGTAACTGTCCAAAACTTCCGTATAATAAGCCACCAAGACCTAGAGGTAACTGCAATAATTTTTCAACTACAAATAATACACCTGTTTCAACTGTATGAAGAACTGGACCAATCGCAAATAATGCAACTGTCATACCAATAAGTAATGTAAGGAATGGAGTAAGAATAAGATCTAATGCATCTGGAATACGTTTTCTTAACCATTTCTCCATATTGGCACCAAGAATACCTGTCACAAAGGCAGGTAATACAGAACCCTGATAACCAGATACCTTTAAGAAATTGAAGAACATCAATGGTTTTGCAGCACCAGAACCAACATCATATGCACTTGGAAGACTAGGACTTACAAGCATTAAACCTAATACAATTCCAATTACAGGACTGCCACCAAAGTTTTTAAATGTTGACCAGCATACAAGTGCAGGAAGGAATGCGAATGCGGTATCCGTTAATACCTGTGTAAATGTAAGTAAGTTTGCAGGAACACTCTTAGTTGTTAAACCAAAAATATGCAAGATAGCTTCTTGAGTCAATAAGCCTCTTAGACCCATGAATAAACCTGTTGCAACAAGTACAGGAATAATTGGCACAAAGACATCAGAGAATGTTCTAATAGCTCTTTGGAATTTATTTCCATATACTATTTTTTCATCGTTGTTATTACCTTCTTCTCCAGTCACCTTGATTACTTCATCATAGACACGATTTACTAAACCTGTCCCTAGAATAATCTGATACTGTCCTGAATTGAAGAATGATCCTTTTACCTTATCTAAAGATTCAATTGCTTTTACATTGATTTTATCTTTGTTTTTTACTACTAAACGCAATCTTGTTGCGCAATGTCTTACTGAACTAATGTTTTCTTTTGAACCAGTTAATTCAATAATCTTTAATGCAAGTTCTTTATCGTTCATTTTTCTAACCTTTCCTTTTTAATTTGTTAAGCGCTTTACTGATTATATTTATACCTCGTAAAGCGCATTAATTGAATGGAATAACATAATATAAATATGGCTTTTTCTAACCATTTATACTTTTTTTAATATAAATGTGTAAGTTTTAAAATCACCATGTTCTAAAGGTACACATAAGCCCATATGCTGCAGTTCATCTCCACCATATATTTCTTGTGTATGACATTCTAAATAATCAGAATCTTCATCTAAGTATGTTAATTTAAAGTACTTCTGGGCAGTCAGAGGATTATAAAAACGAGTCATTATGACAACATAAACAGTCTTTCTATCAAGACTGACCACTTCCCATCCTAAATGATTTTCATCACATTCAATGGCATGTAATTCACCGTTGAGTGTTTCTTTTCTTATTGTTTTATATTCCTGAATCTGCTTCTTAATATCATCTAATTCATCATCTGTACACTTTGTAAGATCAAGTTCATAACCTAAGTTAAATAGTTTTGCGATATCATAACGTGTCTCTAGGGATGTAATACGTCCTGTCTGGTGATTAGGAACAGCACTAATATGTGCACCTATCACTGATTGTGGATAAAGCAGACTAAAACTATCTTGAATCACACTACGATCGAGTGCATCTGTATTATCGCTGGCCCAGTTTTGACGCATATAACATAAAATACCTGGATCAAAACGTGCACCCCCACTTGAACATCCTTCAAAAAGAACATCTGGATAACGAGATGTAATCACATCAAGCACACGATAAAGACCAAGCATATATCTATGAGCCACTTCTGTACTATACTGAGAGATATGAGAACATACATCACTCATAGGTCTATTCATATCCCATTTGATATAATCAATAAGTCCTGTAGAAAGATAAGAATCAAGCATATGAATTAAATAATTCTGGACATCCTCTCTGGATAGATCAAGAAGATATTCATGACGACCTAAAGTAGGTTCATATCCATCTACTGATAATGCATAATCTGGATGATATATATATAAATCACTGTTTTTACTAATTGCTTCTGGTTCAAACCATAAGCCAAATTTCAAACCATATGATTTAACAAGTTCAGCCGCTTTTTGTATACCACCTGGAAGTTTACTTGTATTACATTTCCAGTCTCCCATAGAATTATGACTATTATTTTCTTTTCTAAACCAGCCATCATCTAAGACAAGTAATTCAATACCTAGTTCACTCGCACGTTTGGCTTGTTCTTCAATCTTTTCTAAAGACACATCATAATACATTGCTTCCCAGGTATTTAATAATACAGGAGGTAATTCCTGTGATTGTGGTAATAAGTGATGACGATAGAGCTCATGGAAATTCATTCTCATCCCTTCTAAACCTGTACTACTATAATTCACGACAACTTCAGGTGTATAGAACTCTTCTCCTTTATGTAAGTGCCAATTATTCATAGAAGGATGTAAACCCATCTGCATACGAACTTTTCCAAATGAATCCTTTTGTATCTTGCAACAATAATTTCCACTATAAATAAAATGCATTGCATATATATCAGAACCTGATATTAATGCCGCAAATGGATGCATTTGTGGACTACTGCTGCCTCTTGTACTTTCTATTTGAAATATACCTGTATTAAGTGCAGATAGCTGAATATTGCCTTCTTTTGCATGTAAGCCATACATTGTCATCACTTGATAATCCTGCGATGGAAGTTCTAAAGAAACAGATTGTGTATTATAAAGAATAAGATCTTCTTTACAGCTTCTAAAAGAAGCTGAAAATGAAAGAACGCCTAAATCCTCATAAATAGTGATATATTGACTCACTTCTAAGCCAACAGACTTATCTTCATAGACTACTTCTAGTGTCTCACTTCTACCATGACTTTTAAGTGAAGGTAAACCTGGAAGAGTCTTCTTTTCATCTAACACATGCACTTCCTTCAACAATAATTCACAATAACGTTGATGGTGTGCTTCTACTTCAATGGCAGGTATACGATAATCTCCATGACCTAGTTGTGGATAGAGAAAAGGAAGATCATCAAAAGATGCATTTTCGATACTGACATCATGTTCAGTATTATAGCTACGTTTGTAGTAAGTCATTGGACTTTTATGATAATGACGAAGTGGTTTACCTATATATCTTTGTAAAATGTACTTTTGATCTAATACTTCTAATATATAACTGATATGCGTATTTCTAAGATGAATTATACCATTATTTATTGTAATCATTTTAAATCTCCAATCTGTATACGTTGATATTTTGTGATTCTTTACTACTTGCAAGAAGTAAGTCTTCAGCCTGTGGATCAAGACGTGCAGAATAAACAAACTCTCCGTTATTCGCAAATATTTCTACACTTGATGTATCCAGCCATATTTCCATATGATTGATTTTTATGGGCCATGATTTCTTTTGATATTTCTGTTCTGCCCAATCATAGCGTTCAATACTTATTCCTTCATCAAAGTGAATGCTTAATTCCTTATTGATTGAAAAAGACATATGTTTCAAAGGACTGATTTCTATCATCGCCTGTCTTTGTATTTTCATATGATTCGTATAAGGAATTTCATGGCATAATTCATACATCTCCCTTACAGGTGACTGTATCAGTTTTCCTTTTTTTACAAATAATTCACGAGGCATTGTTAGACAATGAATATGTCCATCCTTAGCGAATTCTACTTCTTGCGCATCACTAAAACGTGACATCCAGGCAAGCATAATACGTCTTCCTTGATTATCCACAAATGTTTGTGGTGCATAAAAATCATACCCTTCATCCATATGCAGTCCTTTATCTAAATCACTCAATGTATCTATTAAATACACAGCATGCGCATCAAGACATTCATCTGTATCATTATTTCTTGACTGCAGACCATAAATTAATACTTCATGAGCATCAAGTGTAAATAAGTCAGGACATTCTATCATTTCATATTGTTTAGATATTCCAATGATCTTATTAAACTTAAAAGAGGTTCCATCTATTGATGTATATTGAATAATATCTCCTTTTCCTGTTTTCTTATTCTGTCCTCCAATAATCATTTTCCAGACATCTTCCTTGGTCACTTTAGGATCTCTAAAATGACCTGTATAATCATCAGGAAGAGAGAGTACAGAACCATATTTCTTAAAATGTATACCATCCTCAGACTGTGCAAGACATTGTTCAGGATATCTGACACCGTTTACTTTCACATTTCCCGTATAATAAAGAGATAGTGTCTCACCATCACTGACTGCACTTCCTGAATACGTCCCATCCTTGTCATAAGATTCAGAAGCTTGTAATGCGATTACTGGCTCACTCCAATGTATAAGGTCTTGAGAGGTTGTTTTTCCCCATACTTTATATGAGTGGTCTGTCGCATTAGGATTCCATTGGAAAAAGACATAATACTTTCCTTTAAAATAGGAAAGCCCATTTGGGTCATTGATTAACCCTTTTTCTGTTTCTATATGATATGCTTGTTTTCTATTTTTCATACATAACCCTCACTTTATTTACATTAAACAACGTCAAGAATATAATAAGAATAGAAATACATAACGAATATATGGAAAAAACTAACTTAGGGGATCATATGAAAGAATATAAAGAACGTATTCACAGCAAAACCTATAAAGCCAATACAGATTTGTCTTTATACAGTGCTGGAATAGAACAATGTAAAAGTGAATATACCTATGGACCTATTGTAAGATCTTATTATGTGATGCATTTTGTCTTCTCTGGAAAAGGACAACTGACTATTAATGAACATTCCTTTGATGTCAAGGCAGGAGATATTTTCCTCATTCCTGCCAATAAGGTGGCTACCTATCAAGCAGATAAAAACCATCCATGGAAATATGGATGGGTTAATTTCTTAGGTATTAATGCGGAACAATATTTTTACTCCCTTACAAAAGATACACATGATCAATACATTATTCATAATGTTGATGTGAATCAATATTATGAACAGATTGAACATCTATTAGATTTATCCTTTAATACGGATGCTGAATATTTTGAATCAAATAGTATACTTCTTCATATTTTCGCAATGTTGTATGAAGAGTTAAATATCCATTTCAATAATAATGTGAAGTATTCACTTGCCGAAGAAATTCGTCTTTATTTGGATTTGAATTATCAATATAACCTTAAAATGAGTGAGATTGCGGATAAGTTTGGTATTCATGCAAATTATATGACACGATTATTTCATCAGAAATTTGATATTTCACCTAAACAATATCTGCTTTCAATTAAATTAAAAAAGGCTGCAGGCTTGTTACAGAGTACAAATCTCCCTGTATCTACAATTGCAGCCAGTGTGGGCTTTATTGATGCTCTCGCCTTTTCTAAAAAGTTTAGTAAGACATATCATTGTTCACCCACACAATATCGTAAACAAACAAATGAAAAGAAGAATTGAGTTATTTCAATTCTTCTTTTCATTTGAATAAGTTCATATTCTCTTGTACCTAAACCAATCTTTTCCGCATGTTCTAATGTTTCTTTCCATCTGACATTAGGATTTGAGTCTAGGAAGTTATCCTGATGGTGATGCCAATGTGGATCAGCTAAGTTATCAGATAATTGACTATTAGGCATAGGTGTTGCATGCAAGCATGCATCTACACATGCTTGATCTAAGGCAACGGGATCAAATGACGCAAAGATACCAACATCTGGTAAGATAGGTGCATCATTTTCACCATGACAGTCACAATAAACCAAAAGCAAGGTTAATAGTCAACTAAAAAAGAGTAGACGCGCTACTCTTCTGTTAAACAATCTGAATCAATAATCTGGAAATTCGCACGATGAATATAAAGTGCTTTACCATCAATCATGAGTTTAGTCATCTTAGGAAGGTTTTCAGGAATTTCCCAATACACATCATCACCCTGATAAGCCTTAATAGGCTGGCCTAATTGAGACTTAACGACTACGACTCTTCTTTTACCAAACAAGTTCTTATACTTATTTAAGTAATTTGCGATAGCTGTATTGGCTGTAATTCCGTCTGCAGTACTATTGATATGCTTCTTAGTAAAGTCTACTTCTGCATCTAATCCCTTCTGTTCAAAGATACATGTATCTCCACAGCTTTCTATTTCATTCCCATCAATTGTGATAGTAACAACTGAAGAAAGACTATATGTTTCTTTTACACTGCCATCAGAATTATATGATGATTCTTTTACTTTATTACCAGTGATTTTGATCTTCTGACCTTTTGTTTCAAATACTTTATTACCATAATTATCATATGTATCAATTGTATAACCATTCCCAATCAAACTACCTTTAATGTCATTGAGCTTAGATTTGAAATAAGAACATCCACATAATGATAAACATACTAAAGTAACTGTAAAAATCTTCATCATTCTTTTCATTTTATTCACCTACACTCTTAATCACATTTACATCATTCATTTCAATATAACGAATATGAATTGTTTCACCTGCTTTTAAGAAAACCAGTGTGTTTTCATTTTCTGATGTAATGACTGCTTTGTATTTCTTACCTTCTGTATCCACGATAAATAGCTTAGATTTGCCATCTACATTAAGAATTTGTACATTTGCGATTGTGATATCCTTCTTCTTAGTTTCGGCATCAGACTCTTTTGTAATTGTCTGAGAAGAAAGGAAACTCTTCTTAAGTAATTCTAGATTCTTAACTGAATCAGCAGAATAAACAGAGACCTTCTGATAGTCTTTCGCATCTACCATCGCATACTGTTTAATAAGTCCTCCACTATCTTTAAGTGAAATCAAATAAACAGGATGACCACCTACATTAACTAATAATGGGAATGTGGCATCATAGCCATAGTTCTTAACTTCACCTTCTGCAGATTTCATTGCGGCTTTTTCATTCGCCCCAGAACAAGAGAAACGTAAAGTCTGATGAGTACGTAAGTTAGATAATACAAATCCTAAATTAGATGAATCTTTATTCGCAGAAGTGATACCACTATAGATCCAGATATCGCCATCTTTTTCTAAATAGTTATAACCTTCAGATGTGACTGTCACATTTTTCTGTCCTAAGACAGAGTTAAAGAATCCATCCTGTAAGCTTCCGTTTTCATCTATTTCAGTCATAATGAGTTCTTCTGGATATACACGATCCACCCATTTCGGTACTTTGTCTTTATCATATTTCTTAGCTTTACCAGTAATTGGATCAAAGAGGACAGCACCAGTGACCTTCTTCTTATTGCTTACACCAAAGTAAGTATATGTTGTACATACATACCATGGATGTCCTTTTTCATCTACTTCAAATGAAGGAGAACCAAAGATGGATGTAGGATAAGATAATTGTAGTTTACGATTTAAATTATGATTAAGAATGGCAGAAGGGACATATTTCATACCATCTAAGCCTAAATCCTTTAACTTAACGATTTCTGCCTTACCATTAGTAGAATTCACTGTAATATAAGCAGGAATACCATTCTTACTATTAGTAAGATATTTAAAGAAACTTGCATATTCAAGTGGAGTGACACGATAAACACTATTCTTATAAGAAATCTGTGTATAATCATCACTTACTTCAAACTGAGAGACATATTCTGGAATCTCACCCATGACCTTGTCTCCAAGCTTTACAGTACTCTTACGGTCAATAATAGGTGTCTTAGAGAAGTCTACTTCATGTAATGTTTTATTATTAAACTTTACATTTTCTACTTCTATACGACTTGCATAACGTGATGCATGGAAGATCTTACTTGTGAATAAATCAGTCACTAAAACACCTGCCACAATCAATGCCACTGCAGCACCTAAATAACCTACCTTTTCAGGTTTAAATTTCTTACCAAGTAATGTGCTATAAGAAGTAGAAGCACCATAAATACATAACGCGACAATAATAAATATCCAGAATTCTATCGCATGAATATTTAATGCTGGTGTATAAAAATAATAAATTAGTAATACAAGAATAATAGACACCAACATAGACTTAAATTCTATTTTTTTCATATATATTTTTTCCCCCTTGGAAATATCATTCACTTAATGTTGTGATTCTACAAGTCATCTTTTTATTAAGTGAAAGCACTGGTGTGTCTTTAAAATAAACTCTATCTGTAAAGACAAGTTCTCCACCATTTATAAATACTTCTACACTACTAGAATCAATCAATAGCTTCATAGACTGATATTCTTTAATAGTCCCTACACGTTCTGTCTGATTCATTACAGTTACTTTATGATTGTTTACTGTAAGTGTATAAAGATTACTTAGATTGAGAGATACACCATCATAAATATCTAAATCTATTTCTACTTGTCTAGAAGGAAGTAGATAGTCTGTGACTTCTACTTTTTTAGACTCACATCTTAATAATGCAAGTTCTTCTACTGGCATCATATAAAGATGATTATCATGAATAGTAAGTTCTCTAGGGAAGGTCATAGCCCCTGACCACCCTTCTTCTTTTTCAGGGAATTCACTATGCCACATATCCATCCAAGCCATGAGTATACGTCTACCATCTGGTGCAAGCATTGTAGTCGCTGCATAGAAGTCATGCCCATGATCTAATTCAATAAATGTATCTTTGATCTTATAACCTGTTTGATGGTAGTTTCTGTATTTTTCACCATCTTCTTTAATACCTTGTGGTGACATGAGTAATACATTCACTCCATTAAGTCTAAATAAATCAGGACATTCCCACATCTTACCTTCATGATCAATTGTAGAAGCATGCCCATATTCACCTAAATAGTCCCAATTGATTAAATCATCTGATTGATAAATGAGTACATGTCCTCTTCCATCTTCCTTCTGACCACCAATAATCATCTTAAAATGATCATCTTCTCGCCATACTTTAGGATCACGGAAATGATATGTATTATCTTCAGGTGGTTCACTAATCACTGGATTTCCTTCATACTTATGAAAATGAATACCATCTTCACTCCAGGCAATATTCACATTCTGATGGAATGTGGTATGTTCAGGATCATCATATATATTACCTGTATAAATTAGATACAAACGATTGTTGTATTCTACTGCACTTCCTGAGAAACAGCCATCAAGATCTTCTTTATCTCCTGGAATTAAGGCAATCGGTAAGTTCTCCCAGTGAACTAAATCCTTACTTCTTACATGGCCCCAATGCATAGGTCCCCATACAGGTTCATCTGGGTAGTATTGATAGAATAAGTGATAATATCCCCGGAAATAAGAAAAACCATTTGGATCATTGATCCAGCCATGTTCAGGACATACATGGTATTTTAAACGGTATGTCATACTAATCTCCTTTGTGCTGATTAAGATGTAATGTGAATGTATTAATATCTCCTCTATAACGGGCAATAGAATATTCTATTGAATTCTTTTGTGTATCATAACCAATAGAGCGGAAATAGAATAATGGTTCTCCTTCATCTATATCTAACATATCCGCAATAGTATCATCTGCAAGAGCTATTTCTAATGTACGATCAATTGTTTCAATACTATGTCCCTGTTTCTCAAAAACATCATAGAGCCTAATATGCGTAAAGTCGGTATCGAGTAAACCCGGAAATAAAGAAACAGGAATATAGGTTGTAATAAAGACATTGGGATTATAATCTGTATAACGTAAACGAACAAGCTTATAGACTAAATCTTTTTCATGAATCTGTAGAGATTTCGCAATCTCTTTAGATGCTTCTTCCATTTTAAATGTAATCACCTGTGTTTTAGATACAACACCATGTCTTTTCATCTGTGTATCAAAGCTTGATATTGATTGAGTAAAATCTTGAATTACTTTAGGTGCACATACAATCGTACCACGTTTCTTTTTCTTTTCTAAATAACCTGCATCTACTAAGATTTGCACAGCTTTTCTAATCGTTGGACGACTCACATTGTATAAATCAGAAAGTTCATGTTCTGTAGGAATAATGGTTCCTTCTGAATATTCACCCGATGTAATTTTATCTAATAAGTCTTTCTTTACATCTAAATATAAAGCGCTCATAAGAGTCCCTCCTCCCTATATATATACTATTTTATCACACAAAAAACACAAGTGATATATTTACATATTGTTGACATAATAAAGTTATAATGTTAGTATATATGTAAAGGAGAGATGATTATGAAAGAATATACTATTGATGAATTAGCACAGATGATTGATCATACTAATCTTCATACTGATGCTTCTAGTAAAGATATGGAAAAACTATGTAATGAGGCTAAGGATTATCATTTTAAAATGGTTGCGATTAATCAGGTACAGTCTCATTTATGTGCAAAACTACTAAAGGGTACTGATATTCATGTAGGAGCTGCCATCTCATTTCCTCTAGGACAAACTACTATTGCCTCTAAGGTATTTGATACAAATAATGCGATTGAAGAAGGCGCTACAGAGATTGATTATGTGATCAATCAAACAGAAGTTAAGAATAAGAACTGGGATTATATTAAAGATGAAATGACACAGATTGTAGATGCATGTCATGCCCATCATATTCCTTGTAAAGTAATATTTGAAAACTGTTATTTGGATGACAAAGAAAAGATCAAGTTATGTGAAATTGCGAAAGAGGTTAAACCTGATTTTATTAAAACATCTACTGGTTTTGGAACAGGTGGTGCAACATTCGAAGATGTCGCATTAATGAAGAAATATGTGGGTGATGAAGTAGAAGTAAAAGCTGCAGGTGGTATTAGAGATGCAAATACTTTTATTAAGATGATTCAAAATGGAGCGACACGTATTGGTACGAGTGCAGGAGTCTCTATTATTGAAGAATTAAAGAAAAAAGCTGTAAATGGTATTATTAAGATTTAAAAAGGTCGTAAGACCTTTTTTTCGTATATAATAGTGTCAAGGAGGGTTTTCTTATGGGATTCCAAATTTTTAATTTTGAAGATAATAGTAATGTTTCTGTAGTAAGTCGTAAAGGGATTTTTAAAGTCATTCAATATGATAAGGATTTAAGCTGTACTGCAGAGGATGCACAAACTAAGTTCTATATGAGTCAGATGAATGTAAAGAAAAGACAACTAATGATTACTTTAAATGATGAAAGTGTCAATATACAGCCAGGGGCAATGCAGTGGTATGTGGGTGATGTACATCAGACAACAGGTTTAAAGGGTATTGGAGATACAATCAAGAAGTTCTTTAATGCCCAGGTCACTGGTGAATCTACCATTAAACCACAATATGTTGGTACAGGTGTAATAGTCACAGAACCAAGTTATAAACATTATATTATTGAAGATCTAGATGATTGGAATGGAGCGATGTGTGTAGAGGATGGTTTATATTGTGCATCTGAAACCAAAGTCAGCTTAAGTGCATCTATGATTAAAAGTGTATCAGGACAAACTATTGGTGAAGAAGGATTATTTAATCTATGTCTAAAAGGTTCTGGTAAAGTAGTCTTAGAATGTGATGTACCACAAGAAGAACTTATCACAATAGATTTACATAACGATACGTTAAAGATTGACGGTTCATTCGCCATTGCCTGGAGTGAAAACCTTGACTTTACAGTAGAAAGAAGCGGTAAAACACTCATTGGTTCAGCTATGAGTGGTGAAGGTTTAGTTAATGTTTATCGCGGTACAGGAAGAGTATTAATCAAACCACAGATTTAAAAACATCCACTACTCGTGGATGTTTTCATTATGTGCATAATCTTCTATAAGATATTCTGAAAGCAACATGTAGATATCTCTCATACAGTTTTTTGGTACACGCGATATATTCATTACCTTCATCTCTTTACCATATAAAATATAATTCGCATCTGTACAATAGATTTCTACTAGTCTTGCAAGAGTAGTTGAAGATGGTACACATGCATCATTTTCATACTTTCCTATAGTTGTACGATCTAAATCAATACGTCTTGCCACTTCTTCCTGTGAATATCCTAATTTATTTCTTGCTTCTCTTAATCTCTCTCCCATTGACATATCTATTTACCTCTATGCCTTAAGCATAGAAATAAATATGAGCGTATGGCGCTCATGAGCGTAAAATTCTCATTTTCCTATCTTTCATGACATTATTTTTCGTTTCATGATATATGTTATGTCATATAGTGAGTTATTCATGTATTGTGTTCACGGAAGCTATAACAGTGTGTTTACACGCTCAAGGACTATTAATAGTCCTTTTTTTATTTAATAGGTGGTGAGATCTCATGATTATTTCTATAGTACATTCAAATTCTCATATAACAGAAAGAATAACCAATATACTTGATTATCATCTACATCATCCTTATACAATATCTAACACTCTTATTCCTGCAGATTTGTGTTTTACTGATACATTTGAAGATATACCAAGAATAAGAAATATAAATAAAAAGGCTTTTATTGTGATAGTTACCAATCACCCATTAGGTCCTGAAACTGTCATCTATCAGCCTTTTTACTATATATTTGAAGATAGTCTAGAAAAAGATATTCCTTTCATATTATCCACTTTCTTTTATTCCCGTGATTATTATCATTTCAAGTATAATTACCAGGATATTTCTATTCCTATTAATCATATTATCTACATACATACACATGAACATCTCACTACAATATATTCAAAAGAAAAGAACTATCATCTCTATAAACCTTTAAAGGTGATATTAAAAGAGATTGGTTCTAAACAGATTGTACAAATTAATAAGAATACATGTGTAAATACACGTTATATTACTAAAATTAATCAATTAGATATCTATCTTAATCTAGAGATATTTAAGCTAAGCTATAAATATAAAAATAAATTTTATGAAGCATTAAAAAAGAAGTCCGAAGACTTCTAAATAATCTGGAAGATATAGAACTTTAAGTAAGATGTTTCTTCCATAGTCCAAAGAATTGGATGATCGGCATTCTGTTGAGTCACTGATACTTGTTTTAGAGTCACTCCACATTCTTTTGCGGATTCTCTTAGCATCTGTTCAAAGAGTGCAGTTTCCATAAAACGTGAACAGCTGCATGTAATTAAATATCCACCCTGTCTTAAAAGCTTCATAGCTTTCATATTAATATTCTTATAGCCATTATAAGCATGGTTGACAGTTCTTCTTGATTTAGTAAATGCAGGTGGATCTAAGACAATAATATCATACTGTCCCTGATGACATTTATCTAAGTAATCAAAGACATCATCCTGTACAAAAGACATTCTTTCTTCTAAGTGGTTCATCTTTGCATTCGCAAGACCTTGATCTAAAGCTGTCTGAGAAACATCTACAGCAGTGACATATTTAGCCCCTCCAAAAGCTGCATTTAATGCGAAACCACCTGTATGACTAAAACAGTCTAATACTGTTTTGCCTGCAGACATGTTTCTAAGTAATACTCTATTAGATTTCTGATCTAAGAAGTAACCAGTCTTCTGACCATTTTCTACATCTACATTAAGTTTCAAACCATTTTCATTAATAACTGTTGTAGTAGGTAATGTGCTTGGTTTCCAGAATCCTTTATAGAGTTCTAAACCTTCCTTCGCACGTACTTTAACATCATTTCTTTCATAGATGGCAGATACATTCTGACCATCTTCTTTTAATACTTCTAATAATAATTCATAAATCATATCCTTGATTAAATCTAAACCATAAGATGTAATCTGAGTCACAATGATTTCATTATAACGATCTGCAGTTAAGCCTGGTAAGCTATCAGCTTCACCAAATACAAGACGACAATTAGTTAAGTTATCTTTTTCTACTGTCTTTCTAAAATCATAGGCAAACTGAATTCTCTTTTTAAAGAATTCTCTATCAATCACTTCATTTTGATTTTTAGTTAAGATACGTACTGTAATATGACTTTCTTTAGAAAGGAAACCTGTACCTAAATAACGTCCTTGAGTCGTCATAATATCTACTAAAGAACCATTCTCAATAGAATCATCTAGACTACCTAGATTATTCTTATACATCCACATCTGCCCTTTATCGAGCCATTTTTCTCCTTCAGGAGTAATAATAATACTTGGATAATTTCTTTTCATTTTATACACCTCGTAAATAAAATAAAGTATATAAGAAAGAAAATCAACAAAAAAAATCAGAGTTCATTAAGAACCCTGATTAGGAGGAAATCTCCTTTAAATACGGTTTGTTTTTACTGTAATATCACGCATTCGTTCCTTTAATGAATCATTAAAGGCATTCTTATCTAAACGCCACATCCAGTTATTACCTAAAGTATTAGGTTTATTCATACGTGCTGTATTATCAAGCTTTAAGTAATCCTGCATTGGTACAATGCACTTATCACTTACACTTGCCATAATACAATCAATACTCATATCCACTAATACAGCGTCATCATCACCATCATAGTGTAGATAGTCTTTCAACATCTGTCTTTCTTCAGGTAAAATATTTTTAAGCCATCCGATCATTGTTTCATTGTCATGAGTTCCAGTATAAACAACTGAATTTTCTGTATAGTTGTGAGGTAGATAGTTGCTTGTACCAGAAGAATCACGTGAATCAAATGCGAATTCAAATAACTTCATACCTGGATAACCACAATCAGCGACCATCTGTTTAACTGTATCAGTCAAATATCCTAAATCTTCTGCAATAACATTTATCTTACCTAAAGACTCTTCAACTGTCTTAAATAAGTCATAGCCTGGACCTTTTTCCCAATGGCCATTTCTTGCAGTTGTATCACCATAAGGAATTGAGAAATATTCATCAAAGCCTCTAAAATGGTCAATACGTACAACATCGTAAGCTTTCTTACAATATGCAATTCTCTGGATCCACCACGCATAACCTGTTTCTTTATGTTTCTTCCAGTCATAAAGTGGATTACCCCAAAGCTGTCCATCAGCAGAGAAACCATCAGGTGGTACACCTGCAACTGCAGTTGGTTTAACTTCTGGATCTAGCTGGAATAATTCTGGCTGTCCCCATACATCAGATGAATCATATGCAACATAGATAGGAATATCACCAATGATTTCTACCCCTTTACTATTCGCATAATCCTTTAATGCATACCATTGTTTCCATACATAGTACTGTAAGAACTTATGGTAATTAATATCATCACTTAGTTCGTTACGTTTTTCAGTAAGGGACGCATCATTTCTTAAACGTAATTCTAAAGGCCAATTTTCCCAGCCTTGGTTATCATAAGATGCTTTTATTGCCATAAATAATGCATAATCTTCTAGCCACCATGCATTGTCCTTACAGTAAGCTTTAAAATCTTCATTATCAGTAATATGTGAATTCTCATAAGCTTTCTTTAATAATGCATATCTATTTTCATAGAGATAAGAATAATCAACATAATCACTGTTTATATCTGCCTCTGGTAGATCTTCTTCCTTTAAATAACCACATTTCACAAACTCGTCTAAAGAAATAAAATATGGGTTACCTGCAAAAGTAGAGAATGACTGATAAGGTGAATCACCATAACCAGTAATACCTAAAGGGAGAATCTGCCAATATGTTTGTTTAGCTTCTACTAGATCATCTACAAACTTATAAGCAGCTTCATCAAAACAACCAATACCATACTTACTAGGTAAAGATGATACGGATAATAACACACCACTTTTTCTCATAAACTATCCTCCATAAATAATCCAAAATGATCAGAAACTACATCTTCATGTGTACCATCAAATACAACATGATGGCTTTTTACATGTTCTTTTTTATTACACCAGATATAATCAATACGCATACCATCTACTGCCTCATCCCATCCGTCTATTTTACCCTGAGCAGTAAAACGACCTTGGACATCATCCGCTAAGTCACGTGTATCAAACCATCCATCTTCTTTAATAATCTCATAACTTTGGTTTGGAATAATATCAGGTGCATTGAAATCTCCTGCTAAGTAAACAGGGACTTCTTTATTCGCCACAACATTGAGCTTATGCCATTGGTTGATGAAAGGTTCCTCATCATCATTCCACCATCCTAAATGGGCTGTATAAACCCAGAAATGTGTGTTTTCTTTTACTATTTCTACTCCAAGAGAATTACGTTTCTTCCAGAATGTATAATCATTAGTTTGCGTCAATAAAGTATTTTCACTATTCACAATTGGGTACTTAGAGAAGATGGCTACACCTTCATCAAACTTGTCATAACCTACTTTAACTGGAATATAGTTCCAATCGTATTGATCACCAAGTAATCGACTTAATCCAAGTGCATAATTGTCTTCTTTAATAATGTCTCTACCGACATAAGATCTGTCGGTAGAAACACTTTTTGCAGTCATACTTTGATTGACTTCTTGTAAACAAATGACATCAACATCATAATTTAGAATAAAATTCGCAATTGTCTGGAGCTTATTCTTTTCATCACATTCACTTAGTGAATGTGTGTTAAGTGTCATAAGCTTCATTTTCTCCTCCTTTTAATAAGGTTATGTCTTACTCCCTTTTTCTTACAAATTCTATTTTAATGATTGTAAACACTTACACAATAGATTTTATGCAACAAAATAGGGTATTTACGCATATAATATGCAAATGTTAGCGCAACGCAACAATAATAAGTATAATAAAAGTGAGGTGATTTAAATGAGTATCACAATTAAAGATATCGCGAAAAAAGCAGGTGTATCTCCATCTACTGTATCTCGTACAATTAATAATCATTATTCTATTAGTGAAGAAACGAAAGAAAAAGTACGTAAAGTAATGGATGAACTCGGTTATGTATATGATAAATCACATATTAAGAAACATGATGTTGGTGTTGTCTTTCCTCGTTCTATGGTAGATGTCTATGAGAATCCATTCTATCTAGAAATAATAAGAGGTATTAGTTATATGTGTAATAAAGGGCGTTATAGTCTTCATATTATTACTGGTGCAGATACAAGAGAAATGAAGACAAGTATGGAAATTGCGGATTGTGAAGGATATATCTTCCTCAATACAAAAATAGAATCTTCTGTGACAGACTATTTAAGAGAACGTATGATTCCTTATATTATGATTGGTAAACCACCAATGGATTCCATTACATCAGTCAGTGTAGATACAGATAATATCCAGGCAGGCTATGAGGCAGTGAAATACTTATTAAAAAAAGGACATCAAAAGATTGGTTATATTGGTGAGAAAAAAGATGTGCAGTATTCTATAGATCGACGTCTTGGTTATATACAAGCTTTATCCGAAGCAGGCTATGAAGTGAAAGAAGACTATATTAAGAATCTTTCTTCAAGTTATTCCTATAACCCCAATGAAATACTTGAATTATTAAGAAGTGATGACTGTCCGAGTGCCTTTGTGGTATGTGATGATATTTATGCAGTCATTATGGTTAGACTAATTACTGAAGTAGGAAAGAAAGTACCTGATGATATTTCTATTGTGAGCTTTAATAATTCTATCTTTGCGCGTTTCTCAGAACCACCACTAACTTCTATTGATGTAAGCCCAAATCAGTTAGGCATGGAAGCAGTAGTCCAGCTTATTAAACATATAGAAACACCTACCATGTTTGCGACACGCTCAATTGTGCCATTCACAATACGTAAAAGACAAAGTGTAAAGGAAATGAATAAAGGCGATTCACATTAAGTGAAACGCCTTTTCGTTATTCATAATTAGCTTTGGGAGAATTTATTCCTGCAGTGATCGAATGATCATCTTCATCATACATTGCCTTAATATTATAACCTTCTTTACTATTTGCGCTATAGAATCCATCAACGTAACTCAAATCAACGTTATAGCCACGTTTTTCACATTCTTCAACATAAGCATTAAACTGATCTCGTGACAATCCGTAAGCTTTAAATGTAAAGTTTATTTGATCATCTCTGATGATTTCTACTACCTTTGCATTTGTTTTAGGAATTTTATCTCCTAATTCTGTTTTAGACCATTGATTAGCTATCTGTGTCTCTTTATCAAGAGAATATTTTTTTGCACTAAAATCATAGTATTCAGTATAGACCTTATTATTATCAATATACTTAATAGTCGCAATATCAGGTTTCATCAGCTTATAGTGATTGATATTCTTTACATAATAATAGTTATCGTAACAACAATGCACATTCGGAACAGATTCTTTTTTATTCACAACCTGATTACTATCCGCATACATAGAAATAGAACTATTCTTGTATTCATCAGTTAATCCACATGACTCTTTGACTTCTGAATATAATTTTGATTTTTCTTCTTCAGTTATATTCTTTTTTTCTTTGAATGTAAGTTCAAAGCCGGTGATTGTATAATTTGTATTATTCGTATAGTCAAGAAGTACACAACGTTCTCCATCCACAATACCTTCATCCACATTCCAAACAATATCTTTTATATTGATTTTTTCCTTTGGACTGCTACTCGTAGTCTTACTACTACCACATCCAGTTAAACTAACTAATAAACTCATAATCACAATAAATATTTTCTTATTCATAATTAAGCCTCCTCATTATTATTCGTACGATTGAATTTATTCTTAATACCTATTCATATGCATTCTCCTCCCTTTATCTGGCAAAAATATAACATGGTGATTTTTATATCTGGTTTTGTGGATGCAAACAAAAAAGCCTGAACTATAATAGTTGAGTAACTAAATAGACTTGGGGTTTACTCAAGTT